>URYX01000202.1 GCA_900552225.1 uncultured Oscillospiraceae bacterium
GGGGATTTTGCGGAGTGGACGGTCACCGTTCCGCAGGATGCTCTGTATACACTGGCGGTCGATTATGCGGCCGAAGCCGGAAACGGCCAGGATCTGAAGCTGTCTTTGCAGATTGACGGGGTCACTCCGTTCAAAAGTGCCTCGTCCGTTTCGCTTAAGCGCATATGGCGTGATGCCACCGATATTCTGCAGGACAGCCTGGGCAACGACCTGGTTCCCAAGCAGCAGGAGGTGTTTGCGTGGCAGTCGGTCTGCCTGACGGATGACTCCGGCTATATGTCCGACCCGTATCGGCTCTGTTTCTCGGCGGGCGAGCACACGGTTCGCCTTACCTGCGAGGGCGGAACATTTTATGTTTCCGGCATTACGCTCGGCGCGGTGAAGGAGCTGCCCTCCTATGAACAGGCCTACGGCGACTATATCCGTGCGGGATATCAGCCGGCGGAGCGTGTATCGCTGACCTATCAGGCGGAGGCGGCCGACCGGAAATCCAGCCAGACAATTTATCCGATTTACGACCGTACCGGTGCGGCCACGGTGCCGAATGATCCTTACCGGATCAAGCGCAACATGATCGGCGGGTCGTTCTGGAAGCAATCCGGAGACTGGATCTCCTACACCGTGACCGTTCCACGGTCGGGGCTGTATCAGCTGACATTCAAATACCGGCAAAAGGTACAGCTCGATATGTCGGTCTATCGCAGCATTTACATCAACGGCGAAATTCCGTTTCAGGAGTTTTCCGCGGTGGCTTTTTCCTATAGCGGCGGGTGGAAGACCCTGACGGTGGGCAGCCGCGGCGGAGAGCCCTACTATGTCTATCTCCATGAGGGAGATAACAACATCACCCTGGCGGTCACGGTCGGTGAGTGGTCGGAGATTCTGCAGGCGGTGGACGATACCACGGCGGAGCTCAATCGGCTGTATCGGCGCATCATTATGGTGACCGGTACCAACCGGACAGCTATCAGGACTATTATTTGGAGAACGAGATTCAGGGGCTGAGGGAGACACTGAGAGGACTTTCCGAGCGGCTCAACGGCTATGCCGATGCATTTGATACTGTCAATGAGGGCAAATCCAGCCAGTCGTCAACGCTCAGGACGGCGGCGGATCAGCTGAAGGAGTTTTCCGAAAAGACCTCGAAAATTCCCACACAGCTGAACACGTTCCGTGAGAATATCACCGCGCTGTCCGACTGGACGCAAAGTAATAAAGCGCAGCCGCTGGAGCTGGATTATTTTATGGTGCACAGCGGTGATGCGGAAATCCCTTCGGCTGAGGGCAGCCTCGGGCAGCGCCTGAAATTTTCGGTTTTGCGCTTTTTCGGCTCCTTTGTTGACGATTACAGCGGCCTGGCCAATACCGATGAGCAGGAGCGTACCATTCGCGTGTGGATCAATGACGGCCGCGATCAGGCGCAGCTGTTAAAGGACTGCATTGCGGATACGTTCATCAGCCAATACCATATCGGGGTCACGGTCAACCTGGTCAACAGCGGGATCATCGAAGCGGTGCTGGCCGGCCGTGCGCCGGATGTGGTGATTGGCGCGGCGCGCGGTCAGCCGATCAATCTGGCCTGCCGGAACGCACTGTACGATCTGACGCAGTTTGAGGATTTCGACCGTGTCCCGGGGCGCTTCGCGGACGATGCGCTGCTGCCCTACACCTATAAAAACGGTGTTTATGCGCTGCCGATGACGCAGAACTTTATGGTGATGTTCTATCGCACCGATATTTTCTCCGAGCTGGGGCTGCGGGTGCCGCAGACCTGGGGAGAGTTTATGGATGTGGCGGCGTATCTGCAGCGCAACAATATGCGGGTGGGCCTGCCGTATACGGCGGTGACGGCCTCCGGCGCCGTGGAGCTGGGCATCGGGGCGAAGGATCTGTTTCCCTCGCTGCTGCTGCAGAACGGCGGCAGCTTTTACAACGAGAACCTGACCGGCACCGCGCTGGGCTCCGAAGCGGCACTGAATGCGTTCAAAACCTGGGTGTCGTTTTACACCAACTACGGCTTTGATCTGAGCTACGATTTTGTGTCGCTGTTCCGCAGCGGCGAGATGCCGATTGCGATTTCCGCCTACAGCATGTACGGTATGATCGATGCCGTCGCCACGGAAATCCACGGCAACTGGGAAATGGCGCTGATGCCCGGTACTGTGCAGGAGGACGGCAGCATCAACCGGGCCGGAAGTGCCACCGGAAGCGCCGTAATCCTGCTGGCGGATGCCGAGGATCCCGAGGCCTGCTGGCAGTTTATGCAGTGGCTGACCGATGCGGATACGCAGGCGGATTTCGGCAATCGGACGGAGGCCCTGCTCGGCGTTGCGGCGCGCTATGCCACGGCCAACCTGGAGGCCTTTGAGCGGCTGAACTGGAGCGAGGCGGAGAAGCGCGTGCTGAACGGGCAGCGCCGGTATGTGCGTGAGACCGAGGAAATTCCAGGCAGCTATTACACCATCCGCTGCCTGGATAACGCCTTCCGCAGTGTGGTGTATTATCAGAAAAACCCGCGCAAAACTCTGGAGGAGCAAAACAGGATTATCAATACGGAGATTGCGCGCAAGATCAAAGAGGTCGGATAAGGAGGCAGATTGCGGTGAAACCGAAAACGCGCATATTACGGCGCACCGATGCAACGGCGTATGCCATGATGCTGCCCTATCTGCTTCTGTTTCTCCTGCTCACGGTCATTCCCGTGATTGCGGCGATGGGGCTGAGCTTCACGCATTTCAATATGCTGGAGCTTCCCCGCTTCACGGGCCTTGAAAATTATGTCCGCCTGTTTCTGGAGGACGATATTTTCCCGCAGGTGCTGAAAAACACTCTGATATTTGCCCTGCTGATCGGTCCGGTCAGCTATTTCCTGTCGTTTTTTATCGCGTGGATGATCAGCGATTTTTCGCGCGGAATCCGTTCGATCTTTACGCTGGCGTTTTATCTTCCCGCGCTGACCGGCAACCTGTACGTTACCTGGAACTATATCTTTTCCGGCAACCGCTACGGCATCCTGAACAGCGTTCTGCTGAAGCTCGGAATCATGACGGCGCCGGTGCAGTGGCTGAGTGATCCGAAATATATGCTGATGACCCTGGTGGTCATACAGATGTGGAACAGCATCGGCGGCGTCGGGTTCCTGACCTTTATTGCCGGGTTTCAGAATACGGACCGGAGCCTGTCCGAGGCGGCCGGCATCGACGGTGTACATAACCG
>URYX01000203.1 GCA_900552225.1 uncultured Oscillospiraceae bacterium
TTTCCGAAACGGTTGTACCCCGATTGCTTTGTCCAAGAAAAACAGGAGCCGCAGGCTCCGATGCGTCATGCAGAGAGGGTTGTAGCCATGAAAATTCAGTATTTGGGAACCGCGGCCGCAGAGGCCGTCCCCGCGCTGTTTTGCCACTGCGAGGTATGCCGCAGGGCCCGCGAGATGGGCGGCAGGGAGATCCGCCACCGCTCGGGGCTGGTCATCAACGACCGCACCCTGATCGACTTTCCGCCGGACATCTATGATCAGTCGCTGCGGCTCGGACTGGATCTCGGGAACGTGGACGACATCTTCATCACCCATTCCCACTACGATCATTTCGATCCCGCCGAGCTGGAGATGCGCCGCATCCACAGCTACTGCGACATCACGGACGAAAACGGGCAGGACAAGCAGCCGCTGCGGCTGTACGGCAATGCCGGCGTGATGCATGCGCTGCAGACCGTGCTGTCGCTCGAAAATCCGGACACCTCCTCCTATCTCGAGCTGCACGTCATTCACCACTTTGAATCCGTCACCACGCCGCACGGGCTGACCTTCACCTTCCTGCCGGCGCAGCACAAGCAGGACGAAAACAGCGGTATTTATCTGGTGGAGGACGGCACCTCCCGCATCCTGTATGCGCACGATACCGGTGCCATTCTGCCGGAGGTGCTCGATTTTCTGCAAAGCAAGCCGCTCGACGCGGTCAGCTTCGACTGCTGCCACGGCGCCAAAAAGGGCTCGTGGGGCCATATGGGCATGACGGAAAATGCCGCGGCGGCCGAGGCGCTGCGCGCGGTCGGGGCCGTGACGGACAAGACCGTGCTGGTGGCCAACCACTTTTCCCATTACTGCGGGATGCTGCACGGCGAGCTGGAGGAGGCCGCGCAGCCGCTCGGCCTCCGCGTGGCCTATGACGGGATGGTCCTGCAGTGCGGCGAGGCGGAAGCGAAGCCTATGAAGGTGCGCTATGTCGGGGACGACAACATCATGTTCCGCTACGGCAAAATCTATGAGCCGGTGCGTTCCGGCGACCACTGGTATGTGGTGGTGGACGAGCTCGGCGGCGAATTTATGTACCCGGATCACCTGTTTGAACGGGTGGAGGAATAATCCGCACGCCAAAGCGAAACATACGGCAGGCCCCGGCGGCTTCCTGTGGAAGCTGCCGGGGCCTTTGTGCTGCCGGGGGTTTCCTATGGAAGCCGCCGGAGTGAGTCTCCCCTCTTTCAAAAAAATTTTCGCAAGGGGGTTGACAGCGTAACAGTGTTATGCTATACTTCGTAACAGTGTTACGTAACAGTGTTTTATTACAGGAGAAAGGAGACTCGTCTTGGAGGAGGATTTGATCTCGAAAAAGGAGCTGCTCGAAAAATACGGCATCTCCTACGGGGCTCTGTACCGCTGGAAGCGGATGGGGCTGATTCCCGAGGAGTGGTTTCTGCGGCGCTCCACCCCGACGGGACAGGAGACGTTTTTCAGGCGCAAGGCGATCTGCGAGCGCATGGAGCTGATTCTCAGCCAGAAGGAAAGCGTTTCGCTGGAGGCACTGGCCGCCTCCCTGGAGGAGCACCGGCAAACGGTGCGTCCCCGCCGCAGGCTCGTCATCCGCACCGCATTTTCCGTACAGAGCTATACGCTCGATGAGCTGCAGGATCTCTGCCTGGTCGAGGACGGGCGGCAGGAAAGCCTGCTGAAGTATCTGAAGGAGGTATCTCTATGAATGAAACGTATGAAGCGCATGAGGCCGGACAGCGGCCGGCGATGGATCTGAAAATTTCCGGCAGCAGCACGATGCCGGGCGGAGTCTACAACCGTGTCTCGGTCAGCGGCGCCGGAAAAATCCAGGGCGATGTCACGTGCCGCACGCTCGCCTGCTCCGGCTCGACCAAAATAGACGGCCGGGCGGTCTGCGAGCAGGATGTCTCCTGCTCCGGGGCCGTCCGCATCACGGGGGATCTCGCCTGCCGGGAGCTTTTGAAATGCTCGGGCTCGCTGCAGTGCGGCGGGGAGCTTTCTGCCCGTGATATGCAGTTTTCCGGCTCGGTCAAGGCGGACGGTGCGCTCAAGGCCGATACGGTGCACTGCTCCGGCAGCCTGTGCGCCGCCTCTGTCCACTGCGGCAGCTTCCACGGCTCCGGCTGTCACAGGATTACCGGGGATCTGGAGGCGGAGCAGGTGCGGATCAGCGGCATCAGCGAGATTGACGGGCTGCTGAATGCGGAGGACATCGAGATTACGGCGAGTCCCCGTTCCCGCATCGGGAATATCGGCGGCAGCAGTATCCGCGTTGTGCGGCCGGAGATACACGGGCTGCTCCGCTTCTTCCGGCGCGGGAGCTCCGACGGCCTGCGCACCCACACGATCGAGGGCGACCGCATTGATCTCGAATATGTGACGGCGGATGTGGTGCGCGGCAAATCCGTCCGCATCGGCCCGGGCTGCCACATCCGGCGCGTCGAATACAGCGAATCGCTGGAGGCGGAGCCGCATACCGTCGAGGAGGCGGTATCCACGGTGCAGACCGGCGGCGAAGCCGAGAAATGAGATAAACAAAGCAGAGCAAGGGCGGGTGCAGCGTGTACTGCACCCGCCCTTGTGTTACGGATTCGGAAACAGGGGCGGCCGACGGTGTGTGTTCCGGGCGCCCGCCCTCCGCTGCACGGGAGCGCGCGGGCACTCCGACAGGCGGCAGTCGGTACACAGGTAATCCTGTGCATTTTCAAAGCAGCAGACTGCGTAATCGCATTCCTCGCAGCAGCAGCCGACAGGCCGTCCCTGCTCATCCACGGATTCTCCGTTGCCCGGGCAATCCCGTCCCCCGTTTCCGGGAACCAGCCGCATACCGGTCACATCAAGCAGCAACGGCACCCCTCCTCAAACGCATTGTAGTATGTTTACATTATATAATTCATTAATCTATTTGTAAAGTCCGAAAATAAGATATGATCTAATTAATGAATTACGTATGGAGAGGTATCTTATGATTCGGTTAGATGTTCTGCGGCTGTTGGAGCAAAAGGGAAAGACCAAATACTGGCTGTACAAGCAGCTCGGCATGAGTTATCAGAATTTTAACCGCATGGTCAACAATCAGACCAAATCCATCCAATATGAAAATATCGAGGCGCTGTGCCAAATTTTCCAGTGCACTCCGAACGAGCTGTTTGAGATGACCGACGATTGAGCACGGGCTGCT
>URYX01000204.1 GCA_900552225.1 uncultured Oscillospiraceae bacterium
CCTCGGTGAAAAGGCCTATGATATCAACAAGATGCCGACGGAGAGCATGCAGCGTCTGCGCGGCAACTACCTGTCCATGATTTTCCAGGAGCCGATGACGAGCCTGAACCCCGTGTTCCGGATCGGCGCGCAGGTGGACGAGGTCATTGAGCTGCACAGCGAGAAGAAGCTGAGCAAGGCCGATATCAAGCAGCGCACGATCGAGCTTCTGGAAATGGTGGGCATTGCCAACAGCGAAGGTGTGTACCGGATGTACCCGCACGAGCTGTCGGGCGGTATGCGGCAACGCGTGATGATTGCTATGGCGCTGGCCTGCAGCCCGCGGATGATTATTGCCGACGAGCCGACGACGGCGCTGGACGTGACGATTCAGGCGCAGATCCTCGACCTGCTGCGCACGCTGAAGGATAAGATCAATTCGTCCATCGTGCTGATTACGCATGACCTCGGCGTCATCGCGGAAATGGCGGACTATGTGGTGGTCATGTATGCCGGACGCGTAGTGGAAAAGGGCACGGCGGAGGATATTTTCTCGCATCCGAGTCATCCGTACACCATCGGTCTGATGGCGTCCAAGCCGGTGGTCGGCAAGCGGGTGGAGAAGCTGTATTCCATTCCAGGCAAGGTGCCGAACCCGATCAACATGCCGGACTACTGCTATTTCAAGGATCGCTGCGAAATGTGCGTGGACGGCTGTGAGGGTGCGTACCCCTGCGAAATCAGCCTGTCGGAAACCCATAAGGTGTCCTGCTACCGCTATTACGATCAGAACCAGCAAAAGGGAGGGGAAGAGGAATGAGCCGAAGGTCTGAGTCTCAGAACAGCAGCTTTACTCCCGTAGAATACGATCCGCAATATATTCTGATGGTCAACCACCTGAAGAAGTACTTCCCCATCAAGGGCGGCATGATTGCCCAGACGGTCGGTCAGGTCAAGGCGGTGGACGGCGTTACCTTCAATCTGAAGCGCGGTACCACGATGGGCCTGGTGGGCGAGTCGGGCTGCGGCAAAACGACGACGGGCCGCGTGATTCTGCGTCTGTCGGGCGAGAAAACGGACGGACAGGTTCTGTTCAACGGCCGTGAGGTCTATGATATGTCTCCGAAGGAGATGCGCAGTCTGCGGACCAAGAAGCAGATCATCTTCCAGGTCCCGTTTTCCTCGCTGTCGCCCCGTCTGCCGGTCGGTGAGATTATCGGAGAAGCCGTGCGCGAGCACAAGCTGGTGCCTAAGGCGGAATTTAACGATTACATCGATCAGGTGATGGACAACTGCGGACTGCAGCCGTTTCACAAGGACCGCTATCCGCACGAATTTTCCGGCGGACAGAGACAGCGCATCTGCATTGCGCGTGCGCTGGCGCTGAACCCCGAGTTTGTGGTGTGCGACGAGCCGGTATCCGCGCTCGACGTGTCCATTCAGGCCCAGATTATCAACCTGCTGAAGGATCTGCAGGAGAAATATTCGCTGACCTATCTGTTCATTTCGCATGACCTGTCGGTCGTGGAGCACATTTCGGATACCGTCGGCGTGATGTATCTCGGCAATCTGGTGGAGTACGGAGCGACGGAGGATATTTTCAAGAATCCGCTGCATCCGTATACGCAGGCGCTGTTCTCCGCGATTCCCGTGCCGGATCCCAACTACAAGATGAACCGGATTGTGCTTGAAGGCTCGATTCCCTCGCCGGCCAATCCGCCCGCCGGCTGCAAGTTCCATACGCGCTGCAAGAACTGCATGGAGCGCTGCAAGGTGGAGGCTCCGGTACAGCGCGAGATTGAGCCGGGACACTATGTGGTGTGCCATCTGTACGACGAGAACGGCGAGTCATGAAAAAGCGGATTTACGAGGATGACGACGGCCGCCGGATCGCGGATATGAGCGGCATTGAGCGCCCGTCGCTGTTCACCGTGCGCCATGCTCCGGAACGGGAGCAGCCCCGTCCGCCGCAGGAGGGTGAGCCGACGAAAACGGAGCCCGACGGGCCGACGATGAACCGCTCCGAGCGGAGAGCGGCGGTGGTCGGCGCGCTGACGGCGGCTCTGCTGATCTCGCTGGTGTTTATGGCGGGATTGGGACTCGGTATCTGGCTGCTGTTGCAGCTGTGGAGCTGAAGGCGGCCGGGCCGCAGACGCTGATCCGTAGACAATGATGTGCAAGGCCCCTGCCTGCAGTCCGATTCGGGACTGCGGGCAGGGGCTGATGTATTTTGTGCCGGAGGGGGCCGGCCGGGGAGGCGGCCCGGGAGGCCCGGAGGCGGGGGCGGTGCCCGATATAGGGGGCTCCTGCAAAGCTTGAAATTATAATCTCTATTTTAACTTGATGTTTTTGAAATGGTATGCTATACTATAAACGGGTAAAGTGCTATTTGCGACCGGTGTTTGCAGTTATGGATGCTTATCTGCGATTGAGCCGCGAACTTATTGCAATCTAACGATGATTTGTTGGGCGGCTAACGGATGTTTAGCCGCTTTTTGCTTTTTCGGATTTAAGGAGGTGATTCCAATGCGGCGGAAATTTCAGAGCTCTATTCCCTCACGTCCTGTATGCTTATTAGGTGATGGGGATATGCCTAATGTGAGTTCGGGTGAAGACAACTGCGGACCAACCTCTCTTGCCGATAAGGAGTGATCGGATGAAGCGAAAAGGCATTTTGTTTGTGTTTGTTTTTCTATGTACCCTCATGATTTCGGGGTGCGGCAATCGGTCCGGGCATATGGCTGCTTTTCCTTTTGTGAAAATCAACCATTCAATCTATACACTGGATTCTGCGGGAACCGTTATTGCTGAATTACCGGATGGTTATACAGAAATCGGTGTAATTACCGAAAACGTATCTGCTGCAGACGGTGCCCCCAATGGAGCTTCTTCCTGCTGCAGGGTGGGGGAAAAGGTTTATCAATCATCCGCCAATACGCATGAGATTCTGGTCTATACCAAGCTTTTTTCCGAGAGCAACGAGTATCGGTATGTCAGATTTCAAAAAAGGTAACAGCGGGCCGCGCCCACAAGCAGTGCGACCTGCGTTCTATAACATTATAGATTAAGGGGGCATTTGACGATTGTCCAATACCACCTTGTGCTCCTGCAATGGAAAAATGCGGATTTCGTCGAAAAGACTTGATTTTCGGGGGAAAATCCGGTATGCTAAATAGAGATTGGACAGG
>URYX01000205.1 GCA_900552225.1 uncultured Oscillospiraceae bacterium
TCCGGATGTGTCCGGAAGAATACGGTGAAAGGCCGTGTTCTTCGTTAAACCGCCCGGCACCAATCTGAAATATATTTTTATAAAAATGCGGATATTTTTCTTGACTTTTTAGTGAGACTACAGTATAATGTCCTTAAGTTAAGCGCTTTAATTCCTTGAAAACAAATTTGAAGGAGGTTCCCTGTTCATGAAAAAATTGTTGTCTGTGATTTCTGTGCTGTTTGTCATGGTCTTCCTCGGAAGCATGAGGGCGGCGGCCCGTGTGCCGGAGGACGGCGAGTTCATTTCCACGGATCAGTATGTCGTTGTCGGTAATGCGGCGGCCAACGGTGTGCCGCTGGAGTTTATCGGCTGCGAGGGCGCCTGGGCCCGGCGCGCCATCTATCAGGGAGAATACGTCAAGCTGGACGGCTTCAAGATGGTTTTGGGCAACGTATCCCTGGCAAAGGGCGGCCAGATCGCCATGTGCTTCTCCGACGGCGTGAACCCCTGGGTGGATGCGCCCACGCTGCTGTTCGGCGTGACCACCGCTACCAGTGACCGCCGTGTGTCCGACCTGGAGGCTCCGAACGGGTATATGTATGTGCGGCAGCTCCCGGATATCGGCAACGAGAAGCCGTATCCCGTGGCTCCGGTGGCTCTGGAGGCTCCGCTCGGTGATGAGGTCACCATCGAATTCAAAAAGAACGGCTCCGATTGGCAGTATATCGTCAACGGCCAGGCGCTCACCGTCAGCGAGGCGGTCATGAGTGAGTACATGAAGTTCAGCTATGAAGAAGTGCTGTTCAGCATCGGCGACTGCCCGGGCATCGGCTCGAAGAATACCTACACGGTGAAGTATCTCCCGTCGTTTGACGGGGAGGACGATACGACGCCCTCCACAAACCCGGTGACGCCTCCGTCCGCGACGGAGACCTCGGACAACAATACCTCCGAGCCTTCCAAGACGACGGCTTCCGCCCCGGCATCCTCCGGTACAAAGGCCTCGACCTCCGGCAAGACCCAGGGCTCGGCCGTGAACGGCACGACGGCTCCGTCCTCCGAGGAGGAAAGCGGCAATAACGGCGCGGTGATTGCGGTGATCGTAGTCACGGTTGTGGTGCTGCTGGCCTGCGCAGGCGTTGTGGTGTTCCTGCTGAAGAAAAAGAAGCCCGCGGATAAGAGCGGCAAATAAAATACGGTGAATTTAGGCACAGCGGCCCCGCCGGAGCGGTTGGCTCTCGGCCGGGGCCGCTGTGTCTATGCCACCAGAACGCGCTGCGGCGCAGAGGTGATTTCGATGAGCGAAAACAGACTGTTCGGTACGGTAGGTACCGTCGATTGGCACTATGTCAAGGAGAACCCCACGGGCTTTTTCCCGCGCCATACCTATGCGGATGTGACGGCGGCGGGGGAGAACCATACGTGGAAGGGGACGGCGTGGAAGGGCGACACCGTCAATATCCCTCTGGTTCTGTGGACCGGAAGCCGCGGCAAGCGCGGGGTGAGCTTTGAGGTCGGAGGCCCCGCGGAAAAGGGATACCGGCAGGAGATTCCCGCCGAAAACATCACGGTGCGGTTCCAGAAATACCTGAAATCCAGCTGTGGGTCGCCTATCAGCGCGGCGTATAAGCCGTGGCTGGAGATTGCCCCCTATGAGTACATTCCGGATATTCTGGATACCTGCGGGACGGTGGATGTGGAGGCCTATGCTCTGCAGCCGGTTTGGGTAACCGTTCAGGTGCCGCGGGAGGCTGCGGCCGGAAAATACGAAAGCAGCATTATCTTCCGTGACAGCATCGGAGATGTGCTGACCTTTACGCTGCAGCTGGAGGTCAAGAACATCATGCTGCCCGAGCGAAAGGACTGGAAGTATGATCTGCAGATTTTCCACTGGCCGACCTCCGTGTGGGACGACATCAAGCTGCCGCGGGAGCAGTTCTTCTCTCCGGAGGCGCTGGAGATGGTGCGTGATCATTACCGCAACCTGTGGGAAGCGGGACAGAACATGATCTGGTGCGAGATAGCGGACCGCCCGCCCGTCCCGGGAGAGGGCAACAAATACAAAAACAGCCATATCAGCCAGGTCGGATGGATCCGGAAGCGCGACGGGCACTTTACCTTTGATTTTACGTGGTTTGACAAATGGATCACCTTCATGACCTCTCTCGGCTTTGACGGGCCGATTGTGCTGGAGGGCCTGATCGGCACGGATGTGCGCTACTACGATGAGCTCCGGCAGGAATCGGTGACGGTGAATGCCATTCCGGCCACACCGGGATGGGAGACCATGACCCGGGAGTTCCTGGAGGCGGCGCTGGTCTATTGCGACGAAAAGAGTTGGACGGATCGGATCTTCATTCATGTGGACGAGCGGCCGTATGAGGAGCTGGAGCGGGTGCTGGATCTGGTGGATGAGGTCTCGCACAAGCGGTTCAAGACCAATGTGGCCCTGAACTCCGGCAGCCTGAAGAACCCGCTGCTGGACCGTATCGAATATGTGTCCATCAACGTCGGTATCTGCGACGAGCATACGCAGTCGGAGTGCGTGCGCCGGCGGGAGGAACTGGGGCTTGTGACCACGATCTACAACTGCACCACCAATTTCCCCAACTGCTTTGCGCGTTCCAATCCCGTGGAGAATATCTGGGCAATTTGGGACACGCTGCGCAACAAGACCGACGGGTTCCTCCGCTGGGCCTACGATCTGATGACGCTGGACCCGATGGTGACCAGCGACAACCCGGACTTTGAGTCGGGAGATCAGAACTTTGTCTATCCGGGCGGCCGCTCCTCGGTGCGTTTTGAGTGCCTCAAGGAAGGAATACGGGATGCCGTGAAGGTGCAGATGCTTTCGGAGAAGTCCCCGGAGCTGAAGGCCGAGCTGGATGCGGCCCTGCAGGGGATGGCGACGCTGCAGGAGATCGGCTCCGAAAAAGAGGAATACGGAGCACCGAAGGATCCGGGGAAGGTGGATATTGTCGCGGAGGTGCGGAAGCTGAAGAAGGCACTGCAGAAGGCGGAGGATCGCTATATCCGGGAGTACGGAGCCTGATTGAGTTGTACGGCCCTGTGCGGTATTTCGGCAGAGACAGTGAAAAAGGCAGGGCCCGGGTGATCACTCACCGGGTCCTGCCTCAGACTGTCAAAAAAGGCCGCAGGCCGCAAAAGCAGCATAAGTTCAAGAA
>URYX01000206.1 GCA_900552225.1 uncultured Oscillospiraceae bacterium
TTGATGTCGTCGTTCGGGTGCAGGAGCTTTTTGCCCGCGATCTCGTTGCCGCGGTTGGCAATGACCTCGTTGCTGTTCATGTTCGACTGTGTGCCGGAGCCGGTCTGCCAGACGACCAGCGGGAAATGGTCGTTCAGCTTGCCGGACGCGACCTCCTGACATGCCTGCTCGATGACGGTGAGCTTTTCGGCGGTCATCTTTTCCGGCTTCAGCTCCGCGTTGGCGAGGGCTGCCGCCTTCTTCAGAATGCCGAAGGCGTGGGTAATCTCGCGCGGCATGGTCTCGATGCTGACGCCGATTTTGAAGTTTTCGTGGCTTCTCTGCGTCTGTGCAGCCCACAGGCGGTCTGCCGGAACCCGAACCTCGCCCATGGAATCGTGCTCTACACGGTAATCCATTGTATGTCCACCTTTCTTGTATGTCCGGTCTCAGATCGACAGGTTGCGGATGACTTCCTTCAGCGTATCGGCGCTGTGGCGCAGCTTGCCGATTTCCTCGTCGGTCAGCGAGATGTTGACCTTGCCGCGGGCTCCGTTGTTGCCGATCAGGTTCAGGGTGCTCAGGCACACATCGTCGATGCCGTATTCGCCGTGCATCATGGTGGACACGGTCATGGTGGTGTCGATGCCGCTGAGCACGCACTTGCAGATGTGGCAGACCGAGACGGCCACGGCATAGAAGGTGGCACCCTTGCGGGCGATGATGCGGCCGCCGGATTTGCGGATGTACTGCTCGATCTCGTCGAGGTCGAGCTCGGGGGCCAGGATACCCGGTGTGGAGATCAGCTTCTGACACTCCGCAATCGGCACGTTCGAGATGTTGGCGATCGACCACGGGATGAAGGAGGAATCTCCGTGCTCACCGAATACATAGGCGTGGACGTTGCTCTGGCTGATATTGTAGTACTCGGACAGGCGGGAGCGCAGCCGCGCCGTGTCCAGAATGGTGCCGGAGCCGATGATGCGGTTTTCCGGCACACCGGACAGCTTGTTGAAGGTATAGGTCAGAATGTCCACCGGATTGCTGACAATAATGTATGTAGCGTTCGGGGCATACCTGGTGATTTCGGGAATGATGGATTTGGTGATATTTACGTTGGTCTGCGCCAGCTCCAGGCGGGACTGGCCGGGCTTACGGGCAATGCCGGAGGTCAGGATGACGATGTCCGAATTGGCGGCATCGCGGTAGTCGCCCGCGTAGATGGAGCAGGCTCCGCAGAACGGAGTGCCCTGCCGGATATCCATGGCCTCTCCGAGCGCCTTTTCGTTGTTGATGTCAATCATAACGATTTCCGAGGCGAGCCCCATGACCGTCAGGGTATACGCGATGGTCGAGCCGACGCTTCCGGTTCCGATAATAGAAATTTTGTTCATACTGCACCTTCCTATTCTACAAAATCACCTGTATTATACCATGATTCGCGGCAAAGGGATATTGCCGATTTTTCATAGCGGTATTGCACTTATCGATATACCGATCATCGATTCACAATATCGGGGCGGGACAAGCGTTCCGGAGGGAAAAGGGGGTTGCCAATCCGGCAATTTTGTGGTATGCTTTGATGCAGGAAACGGCCGGGTGACGGCGGAGAGAGGGACGGCGTATGGAGAGCTTTGGCAGAGTGCGGATTTTGGGAGACAGCTATTCGACGTTTGCGGGGTGGATTCCGCAGGACTATGCGGCCTTTTACGGGCCGGGGATCGGCTCGGTGGATGCCGTGGAAAAGACGTGGTGGCACCGTCTGCTGCGGGAGACGGGCTCCGAGCTGCTGCGCAACGGCAGCTATTCGGGGACGACCGTCTGCAACACGGGATATGACGGCTGCTATTGCCCCGATACCTCGTTTGTCGGGCGCGTACAGCGGGATCTGGCCGAGCCGGAGGGGCCGACGGATACGGTGCTTGTATTCGGCGGCACGAACGACAGCTGGGCGGGCTCGCCGGTGGGGGAGCCCTGCTACGAGGGCTGGACAGAGGAGGCGCTGCGATCGTTTGCCCCGGCCTTTTGCTATCTTCTGGCGTATCTCGGGACGTATGTGCCCGAGGCACGGGTGGTGGTGCTGATCAACACCGAGCTGCGCCCGGAAATCGCGGAGGCGATGGCGGAGATCGGACGGCACTACGGAGCGGAGGTGGTCCGGCTGCGGGACATCGAGAAAGCGGAGGGGCATCCCACCGCCCGCGGTATGGAGCAGATCAAGGATCAGGTGCTGGAGGTCCTCGGCCGGGCGGCAGAATAAACGGATACCCCGCGGCAGTCCGGCGGTGTGCCGGGCGGCCGCGGGGTAGGGCGCATAAAACGGCTGCGGGGAGCAATCAGACGGGCTGCGATGCGGTGCGCAGGGCGGCCCGGCGGCGGGAGGGCATGAGCCCGGGCCGCTTCAGGGCGCGCTGCAGCGCGGTATACAGCGGCATGGCGGGGATGCTGAGCAGGCCCCACAGGAAGGAATACAGCAGGCAGATCTGCCCGAGCAGATTGAAGGGCTGGTTGCTGTAGTCCCATACATGCAGATGAAACCGCAGGTTGACAAGGCAGCCGCAGAGAAACTCCGAGACGGTGACGGCGGCCGAGCAGAGCACGCAGCGCACGGCCAGGCAGTGGCGGCGGAAGCGCCGGGCGATCAGGCCGCCCCATTGGAAGCAGACACCGCCCAGGAAAAACATGCTCCAGTGGGTATAGCCGCGCCACAGGATCTCGATGAGGTTGTAGCAGGCCCCGCCGAACACGAACAGCAGCAGAGTGCGGCGCAGAGCGGGCAGACGGGATGACTTCATGGCAATATACCTCCGTGTGACAGAATTCGGAGATAGTGTGCCCCGGCGGCCGGCTCCCTATGCAGCCGCAGCGCGGCCGGCTGCAGCGCCGACAATTTACTTTTTGGACAGTCTGAAACCCCCGCCGTCTCCTTCAGGAGGCAGCGGGGGTTCATGTGTTCCGGGAGACGGCGAGCCGCCTCCGGTTATGCGGTTCAGTGAATGAGGGCGCCGAGCAGGCCGTAGGAGACGGTAGCCATGATGACGGTGGCCATGAGAATACCGAGCAGGATGGCAGGGAGAGCCTTTTTGACCGGAATATTCAGCAGCGAGGCAATCAGAGAGCCTGTCCACGCTCCGGTTCCGGGCAGCGGAATGCCGACGAACAGCACCAG
>URYX01000207.1 GCA_900552225.1 uncultured Oscillospiraceae bacterium
AGTTGATGGTGACCTCGGCGGCCGTTCCGGCTGTGGTCGGTACGGCAAAAATCGGGACGCTCTTATTTTTCGTGGGGGCTACACCCTCCAGGCTGACCACGTCGGCAAAATCGGGGTTTGCAATGATGATGCCGATGGCCTTGGCGGTGTCCATGGAGGAGCCGCCGCCGATGGCGATGATATAATCTGCGCCGGATTTCCGGAAGGCCTCCACGCCGGACTGCACATTTTCAATGGTCGGGTTCGGCTTGATGTCGGAATAGATTTCATAGGCCAGGCTCGCCTGATCCAGTACATCCAGCACCTTTTTGGTCACGCCGAATTTCAAAAGATCGGGATCGGAACATACAAAGGCTTTCCGAAACCCTCTGCCGATGGCTTCGCCGGAGATGCTTTGGATCGCGCCGCTTCCGTGATAGGACGTTTCATTCAGTACAAATCTGTTGGCCATTGTTCTTCCTCCTTTTGCTGCAGCCGGACGCATCCGGCCGCTCATCTCTTATATCGTACCATACATTTATGAATAAGGTGTGAAATATTACAGAAAAATTCTTATATTTTAAGAATTTTTCGGCGGTTGTCAGGGGCGTCAGGCCTCCTCCTTTTCCACACGCAGAGCCAGCACGGTAATATCGTCCTGGTGCTTGCCGGCCTGCCGTTCCCGTGCGCCGGCGGCAATCTGCTCCGCCAGCATCTGCAGGGACTGGCGGCTGCCGTCAAAGGCCTGCAGCGTCTCCTCAACCCAGGCGATGCCGTCCGTCAAAGCTCCGTCGCTCAGCAGTAGCATCAGGTCTCCCGCCCCGAGGGTATCGGCCTGCTTCTCAAACGAAACGCTGCGCAGAATGCCGACCGGCAGCGAGGAATGCTCCAGCCGCGATACACAGCCGCGGCTGTATAACAGCGAGGCCGCGGCACCGGCCTTCAGGCTCTGCATCTGCCCCGTAAAGCGGTCTACCGACAGCACGTCCAGCGTGGCCAGGCTTTCCTCCCCCGATTTCACCATCAGCGCCGAGTTGACCATGCGCAGCACACTGTCCTCTCCGAAGCCCGCATCCAGCAGCCGGACTGTCAGGCCGGCCGCCATCGCTCCATCCACGGCGGCCCGGCCTCCGCTTCCCATACCGTCGCTGAGAACGGCCCACCAGCGGCCGCTGCCGTCCTCAAAGGTCTCGTAGGCATCGCCGCACAGCCGCTCGCGGTCGCAGGTCAGCTGCGCCGCGGCCATGCGGATACGGTACCGCGGCTTTTCGGTCAGGGTAATCCGCACGCTGTCGGCAAAATGCACCGCATGAGGCACGTCGAATTCCCGGCCGCAGGCCTTCCCCACGGCCCGGACCCATTCCTTCTGACGCAGCCGCACACCGGAATCCGAGGCCAGAATCTCCACCCGTAGCCGGCGGCCGCGCTGCAGGAGGCAGGCGCACTGCTCCACGCGCAGACCGTAGGCCTCGCAGATCTGCCGCACCTGCTGCGCGGCGTCGGCATCCATCGATTCCGTCTGCGTAAAATCCTCGGAAAATTCGGTCAGCATATCGGCAATGCCCGAAAACTGGTCGGTCACCACCGAGCGGATCTCAGCCAGCCGCCGCCAGGCCCCCTCCCGCAGCCGGTGCTCGGCATAGCCCCGGTTGATTTCATCCGCCACATCGTTCAGCCGTCCGCACCGCTGCTTCAGCTCTCCGCCGAGATCCGCTGCATCGATCCGCCCGTGCTCACGCAGGAGCGGTGTCAGGTGATTCATGGTATCCATGGTACGGTTCTGTTCCTTCTCCCAGCACAGCATGCGCAGCCCGCAGTAGCGGCAGACGGTTTCGGACACGCCGAAATACAGGCTTCCGAGATCCGGTGCACCGACACCGGCCAGCTTGCGCGATACGGCATCCACCGTACCCGCCACCTCCTGCATGGCCCCGGCCGCCACCTCCAGACGCATGGTCACTGCGTGGCGCAGCCCCTCCGTTTCCGCCGCTTCCTCGCCGCGAAACAGCAGGGTATGCAGCCTGCGGCCAACGGCGGGAGGCATGGCCAGAAACAGAATGCCGCCCGCCAGCGCCTCATAGGCGGCAATCAGCGTCTGCGCGGCCGCACCGGCCGACAGCGCCAGCAGCACATGGCACAGGGCAAAAATACCCGCCGCGCAGATGCGCCCGAACCGGGAGAACATCCCGGCCAGCAGCCCGCCGAAGGCGTAGCCGACCGCCAGATACAGCCGGCTGTCACCGGAAAAGGCAATGGCCGCCCCCATGACGATTCCGGCCACCGCGCCGGTCTGCTCCCGCCCGGCGTAGGCACACAGCAGGACAATCAGGACGGCCGCGATCCGTCCCGGCGCGATCCCGTTCCATTCCCAGGAGAAAACCGACATCAGGATCACGGCTGCCGTCAGCACTACGGCCGTCTGCTGCCGGACGGTCATGTGCCGCTCCGTCTGCGGATGAAACAGCAGCTCAACGGATGCCGACGAAAAGTAGGCAAAGCCAAAGGCCAGCACGCTCTCCCCCGCAATCATCAGCCAGAGCAGCGCGTTACCCCCTCCGGCGGCGGACAGCACGGCCCCGGTCAGTGCCGTAGACAGCAAGGCCGCCATCGGCGCAAACCAGCGGCTTTTCCCGATTTCACGGATACCGCCGAATGAGAGCCGGATTCCGGCCACCACGGCAATCGCCGCCATATACCGCAGCGCGGTCATGCGGTCTCCCCGCAGCAGATAGCCTGCGGCGGAGGCGGCGTATACGGCAAAGGCTCCCGCCCCGTCGGCCGCCGCGGCCGCGCCGACGCCGAACGGAGAAAGGCCCCCGTAGACCTGCGTCAGCGATGTCAGAAACGCCAACAGCGCATATACCCCGATGCGGCCGAACTGACGCACCGTATCCTCTCTTGTGGCCGGAAGGGCCGCTTCATGTACTCCCGTTTTTTCCTTCAAACCGTCTCACCGCCTGCCGTTTTTGCCGCTGCGGACACCGCGTCCGCGGCGGACTCTATCGGCTATTATAGGACAGGCCCTCGCAAAAAACGCGTCGAAATCCGTGTGCGGCTTTTGCCGTTTTTTCGGATTTTTGCGGGGACTTTTCAACTTTTCCGCGAAATGATGAAAAAGGGGTTTTCTTTTTCCCGTTTTTGCCATATAATAATAGACGGTCTATCGC
>URYX01000208.1 GCA_900552225.1 uncultured Oscillospiraceae bacterium
ACGATATACGGTCTGTTCATATCTCCCGACTCCTTTTTGCGCTTTTTCCGCGCCCGATCCGCTGTCCGCCGCGCCCTTCGGCGTCTCCGGCCCCGCGAAAAGCGTCTTGACACCGTCGGCGTTTCCGTTTATACTTTCCTCAGACAAAACGATTCGGGCAACATCGTTCCTGAAACGGAATATTTCTCCGAGGGCTTCGTCTAAGCCTTCAAGTATATTGCACATCTTGAAGTTTACTTCAAGTCAAGAGGGCTTTTCAACTTTTTTCGGAGGTGTGATCCATATGGTCTATACGGTAGGAGAAATGGCCCGGCTGCTGAATATTCCGGCCTCTACACTGCGCTATTACGACAAGGAGGGGCTCCTTCCCTTTGTGGAACGCTCCTCCGGCGGCATCCGGATGTTCTGGGACGCCGATTTTGAGTGGCTTCAGATCATCGGCTGCATGAAAAAAGCCGGCCTGTCCATCAGGGACATCCGGCAATATATCGAAATGGCGCTGCAGGGCGACAACACCCTCGTCCTGCGGCTGCAGATGTTCCGCCGTCAGCGGGAGGTGCTGATGACGCAGATGCAGGAGCTGCGGCACACTCTCGATATGGTGGACTACAAGTGCTGGTACTACGAGACGGCCCTGGCCGCCGGAACGGCCGAGCCTCTGCAGCATATGGCCGACAGCGACGTTCCCGCCCGCTACCGGGCCATCTGGCAGGAGCTGCGCCGCCTGCCGCAGACCGCGCACACGGCGGAGCCCGCGGAGTCGTAACCTCCCCGGTCATAAGCCCCAGCCCGCGCGATCTCGCGCCTCAACCGTGCCGCCTTTTCGGCCCGGTATCGCCGCACAGTCCCCGGCATAAACCGGGAGCATCGCACGGGAATCCGTTCACAGGCCCCACGCCCCGTATACTCTCCTTCTGTTCAAAGCAGGCATCCCCGCCCGATACGCCCCCGAGGGACCGTATTGAACGGGGGTTTTTACGTTTGAAGTCCGTCGGCGCGGCAGAACGGCCCCCTGAAAAGCGGGGCTCTCCGGCCGCACCCGGCACCCCTGCCCGGATACCGCCCGGCTCAGAAATTCCGCACCAGCGAGACCACCTTGCCGAGCACCACGCACTCGTCCACGATGATCGGCTCAAACGCATCGTTCTCCGGCTGCAAGCGCACATGCCCGTTCTCCCAGTAGATCCGCTTGACCGTCGCCTCATCCCCGATCAGAGCCACCACAATATCCCCGTTGTTCGCCGCCGGCGTGCGGTGCACCAGCACCACATCCTTGTCCAGAATACCGGCGCCGATCATGCTCTGTCCGCAGACACGCAGCGCAAACATCTCCTCCGCCGGGTATTTCCCGCCGGTATAGGGGACATATTCCTCGATCTGCTCCACGGCCAGAATCGGCAGACCGGCCGTCACACGGCCGAGCAGCGGCACACGGGCCGGCTGCGGCGCCGCCTCTGCGCCGCACAGGCGGATGCAGCGGTTGAGACCGCTCTCGCGCGAAATATACCCCTCATCCTCCAAAAAGCGCAGAACCGCGTGAACCGTCGAGGTGGACTTGATATCGGCCGCCGCACAGATTTCCCGCACGGAGGGGGGGACCCCATCCTGTGCCCGCTGCTGCAGGTAATTCAGCACACGCCGCTGCTTCTCGTTCAAAGGCTTCATCGGTGTACCCCTTCCTTTCGAAACGTTTGTTCTACTTTAGTATAGCACACTCCGCCCGCTTTGTCAAACAAATGTTTGCTGCCGCCGTCAAAAATGATCACGCGTCCCCCGCACCGCCGTACCCTGTCCCCGATTCCCGCCCCGGAGCCCGACCTTTCCCAAGGGCTCACGCATTCCCCGGCCGCCTCCGAGGCTCCGGCGAAGCCGCCTGCACCATAAGCCCTCGGGATCAGCCGGAAGCGAGCCCGCGGCCCCATATCCTTCACCCCGGTATGTTTTCTCCCCCGGCGGTCCATACTATCCGGTGAAATCCCCTCACTGTCTTTCGGAGGTGACCGCCTATGCGCCGTCCGCAGCATGTACGTCCCGTTCCGTTTTTCCACCGCTTCCGCAGCGTGTTTGCCTTTCTCCTGTCGCTGACCGCGGCGGGCCTGGTGTTCGGCGGGGCCGCCATCGCCACCGTCCGCCGCTCCGGCGAGGCCGGCGGCACCGTCCCGGACATCCCCTACAGCCGCACGGAGCCGCTGTCCCCTCTGCCGTTTTCGCTGCTGGTCTGGTGGCAGAGCGCGGCACACACCGTGGACGGATGCACCCTGCTGACCGCCGCGGCCGGGGAGCCCTCCTGCCGTGTCACGGCCATCCCCCGCGAAACCGTGCTGACGGGAGGTCTGACGGAGCAGACGCTGGCCGAGTGCTGTGCGGACGGCACCCGCGCTGCCTTTGCCGACGGCACCGCGCGTCTCGGACGCCAGCTCGGCCTGGGAGAGCTCCGCTATCTGGTTTTGGACGCGGCAGGGCGTACCGCCCTGCTGGATCGGCTGGGTGACAATCTCATCTTCGACGTACCGCCGCTCGAAACCGCCGCCCCGCATCCCGCTTCCGGCTATCAGACCGTGTCCGCAGACGGCATTGAGCAGCTGCTCGCCTGCCCGTCCGCCGCCTTTGCCGACGGAGCGGACGGCCGGACCCGCCTGCGCGCCGAGATGACATCCGCCCTGATCCGGCAGTACGCCGTCCCCGCCCGCGCCGACGAGGTATCCGAGGATTTTCGGCTGTTGCTCTCGGCCGGCCGCTGCTCCGACCTCAGCGCGGCGGACGGAGCGGCCATCCGGGACACTCTGCAGCAAAGAAGAAAACAGGGAATCCGCTGCACGGCGGACACCCTGCCCGGTGACTATGTCGGGACGGCGGACGACCTGCGGTTCTATCCCGAGCCGCCGTCTCCCGCCGCCTGAAGAACGCCCAGACCGGTCTTCCAAAACCGCCGACCGTAAATCCGGCATACCTCCGAAGCAATTTTTCCTTCTGCGCCGCTCCCGGTACCCCGCGCCCCTTCGCTCCCTCTGACGAGGGAGCTGTCGGCGCAGCCGACTGAGGGAGAGACCCCCTGCTTTCCTGCCGCTCCCGGCGCCCCGCCCTTCCGCTCCCTCTGACGAGGG
>URYX01000209.1 GCA_900552225.1 uncultured Oscillospiraceae bacterium
TCGTTCAAGCCATAGAAAATGGGGACAGGCTATAAATGCTTGTCCCCATTTTGCGAAAAGCTACAGAATTGTGGGCGCTATCTTTGCTGAACACTTAGGCTCAGTATCGGCAGCCGCTTCCGAAAATCCATTTCTGCTTCTTTATTAGCATTGAGCGTTCAATCCGAGACGCTGACGGCACGATAGCTCTAATAGCGTTTTATGAACGCATCCTCGATTAAAAATAGGGTGCCTTTGCAGAACGGAAAACGGACTGGCAAGCAGGGCAAAGAGGGCCCTCTTTGCTGCTTGCCGCCGCGTGAACCCTGCCGGCTTCACACTTGGCAAGCAAGGTGGCTTGGAGCCACTTTGCGCTTGTTGGGGAAAATTGTCCCCAAGAATCTTTGAACGATTTTTGCAAAATCGGCTGCGCTCCTGCGGAGCTTTCTTCGCCTGCGGCGCGTCAGAGAATCGCGGTATTATGTGAATGTGTCATTGATAAATCAAACTGATTATATCACACAATCAAATAATAATCTACAAATAGATGCATAACAATCTACCGCCACTGTATGATATGTACCCCCAATACCGGGTGCCCAGTATTGGGGGTACACATATCATTCTCTCGGTGATTTTATTTGCCCTTGCTACGCCTGATAAACTGTTTTGTTCAATACTTCGTTATCAGTCCGCGGCATTCCGCGGGTCTTTTTCAGAGTGTGAGTATGTTTCTCCGAAAGTGGACGCCGATTTTTGCAAGGCGTTCCGCCTATATCCATAGAAAGTCGGGTTATTTTGTATAAACGAATGTAAAGAATACAACTTGTAATTTCTATTCCTCTACGGCCCGTCCCGCGCGAATGGCCTCGGCGCGGGAATAGGCACAGCCGCAGTAGCTCTGGCGGTATAATCCGTATTGCCGTGACAGCTCGCAGGAGCGCTTGTAGCCGTTGTTTTTCTTAAAGTCCGCGTAGAGATAGGGAACTCCATAGCGCCGGCCCAGCTCCTCACCGATGGCGTTAAGGCGGTCGGCGTGCTTGTAGGGGCTGACCGACAGCGTTGTGGCAAACCAGTCGAAGTGCTCGGCGGCCGCCTGCCGTGCCGTCCGTTCCAGCCGCAGCCGGTAGCAGGCGGTGCAGCGCTCGCCGCCCTCCGGCTCAGCCTCCAGGCCGCGCGCTATGGCCAGGAAGGTGGCGGGGTCATAGGGAATCACCTCGAGCCGTACCGGGGAGGCCAGCGGCATCTCGCGCACCAGGCGCGAGAGCTCGGCGGCGCGGTGCTCAAACTCTCCGGCTGTGGCGATGTTGGGATTGTCGAAGCGCAGCGTGATCTCGAAGACCGTGCACAGCAGCTCCAGCACGGCACTGGAGCAGGGGGCGCAGCAGCTGTGCAGCAGCAGACGGGGACGGACTCCGCTTTGACGGAGCGACTGCATGGTATCCTTGAGCCAAAGATGAGCGGGCTGCTGCATGGCGAATCTCCTTTGCAAAAAACGGTGTGGGGCGTGCGGCCTGGCCGTACTTGCTGCGGCGAGGGCAGGGGGCAGAAAAGCCGCCGAGACCCGGCTTTGCGAGCATCCGCTGCGGCAAAACCGAGGCCTGAGGGCGGCTTTTTCTTTCTTCCGGAAATCAGGCGGCCGGCACCGTGGTCGTCGTGCCGGGCTGGGTGGTTGTGGAGGTGTCGGAGGGCTGTGTCGTGGTGCCGGGCTCCGGCGCGGTCGTCGTTGTGGACGGATCCACCCATCCGCACCGGTCGCACATACCCGGTATATTCGATTTGCGGTAGACGCCGACGCGGGTCTCCTTGCAGGCCGGCGTGGCAATCTTGCCGCTGTCCAGACAGAACGACAGCTCCTCGGTATCGCCCCAGTGGGGGAAGGAGGCGGGCTCCAGACCCTCATGCAGGGCCAGCATGCCCTTGTTCCAGAGCTGCTTGACAGCCTGCGCCTGTGTATAGGTCATTTCGGTGTTGTAGCGGTAGCCGAACCAGCTGGTAGCCACGTAATACGGAGTGCCGCCGACGGCGAGAACGTCGTTGTTCAGGTCGGTCGTACCGGTTTTGGCATACAGCTCCATATTCGGCCAGCTGCTGTTGACGGCGCTGTACAGCGTACCGCCGTACAGCCGGACCACCTCCTGCAGCAGCCGGTTCATGGCATACGCGGTATCCTCACTGATGGCCTGAATGCCGAGCGGGGTGGTTTGCAGCAGGGTGTTGCCCTTGATGTCGTCCACGTGGTCGTAGCTGTAAAGTCCGTTGTACACGCCGCCGTTGCCGAAGATCTGATAGGCGGCGGTCAGCTCGCTGATATGCATTCCGTAGGTCGCACCGCCGAGGGCCAGCGCGGAGAAGTTCTTGTCCTCCTCCACATAGGTAGTGATGCCGAGCACATCCGTCAGGAAGTTGTAGCTGCGCTCCAGCCCGATATCGGCCAGCAGCTTGACGGGAACCGTATTCAGCGAGCTGCGCAGTGCGTAATCCACCAGAACATCGCCGCGGTCGGCGGCCCCCACGCCATAGTTCGGCGGCCAGAGGTGTCCGTTGACGACCTGCGTCGGGGCGTCGCGCACAATGGAGGAATAGTGAATCAGATTCATCTCCTCCGCCAGCGCGTAGACGGCGATCGGCTTCAGCGTGGAACCGGCCTGCCGCTCGGACATGGTGGAGATATTCGTGACGCGGTTGCCGGTCTTTTTGCCGCGGTCACCGACGGTGGCCACGATGCGGCCCTGATAATCCATGGCGAAGAAGGCCGTGCGCGGATCCTCGTCGTCCCCCTCCAGCGAGGCGGGGTAGATGGATTCGTCGGCATACAGCGCCTCCAGGCGCTGCTGCAGCTCCGGCTTTTCCCACGAATAGATGGTCAGGCCGCCGTAATATACCATCGATTCGGCCTGCGTGTATCCGTAGCCGTAGTTCTTCTGCAGATCGGCAATCACATCCTCGATGACCATATCGGTATAATAATCCTGAATAGAGGTGTGACGGATGCTGCTGCGGAAAATGAGCTCCTCGCCCATGGCCTGCTGATACTCGTCCTCGGTGATGAAGTTGAGCTCGCGCATCTTGTAAAGCACCGTCTGCTGGCGGTCACGCAGGTTTTCGGGGTGGGTATAGGGA
>URYX01000210.1 GCA_900552225.1 uncultured Oscillospiraceae bacterium
ATCGTCTTTTCATAGGCCTTCATTCCGTACTTATCGACCTCGGCCTTGTTCTTCTCGCCGTGAGTCAGGCAGCCGGCTCCGCCGATACAGCCGCCGATACACGCCATGCCCTCCACAAAGTTGGCATCCAGCAGATTTTTGCTCTTTTTGAGCAGGGCCACGCGACAGGCCTCAATGCCGTCGCAGGCGCATGCCTTCAGCTCGAAGTCGCTGATTCCGTGCTCCTTGAGACCCTCAGCCACGGCATCGGAGAGCCCTCCGCTGCGTGCAAAGATCCGGCCGAAATAGGAGGCGTTGTCAAGCACATCCTCCGGCAGTGTCGTAATATCCAGCTCCCGGCTGTCGAACAGCGCCTGCAGTTCCTCGAAGGTCATGGCCGCATCCACATAGGGCCGCACCGTGTCCTTCTGCACCTCGGCCTTCTTGGCCGTGCAGGGCCCGATAAAGACCACCTTGCAGGGTGCCTCATGCTCCTTGAGGTACCGCGCAATCGCGCCCATCGGAGACAGATTATGGGAGACATAGGGAAGCATATCCGGGAAGGTCTTTTCGATGTAGCTGACAAAGGCCGGACAGCAGGAGCTCGTCAGAAAGCCCTTTTCCGCCAGCTCCTTGGCCTCGGCATAAGCCACCATATCCGCGCCGAGCGCCGCCTCGATCACCGTATGGAATCCGATCTCCTTCAGCCCGCGGATGACCTGTCCGAGCTTGGCATAGGTAAACTGGCTGGAGATGGAGGGGGCCACCACGGCAAACACCTTGTACTTCTCGTTGTTTTCGCTCTTTTTGATGAGGTCGATCACGTCCAAAATAAAGGACTTGTCGGTGATGGCACCGAACGGGCACTGGTATACGCAGGCACCGCACGCAATACATTTGCTGTTATCGATGGCGGCCGCCTTATCCTCATTCATGTGGATAGCCTTGATTTTGCAGGCGTTCTCGCACGGGCGGCGCCGGCTGATAATGGCGGTATAGGGGCAGACCTTGGCGCAGGAGCCGCACTCCTTGCACTTGCTCTTGTCGATATGGGCCACGTGGTTTTCGTCGAAGGTCAGCGCGCCGAAGCGGCAGACATCCTCGCAGCGGTGCGCCAGGCAGCCGCGGCAGGCATTAGTGACCTCGTATCCGCCCATCGGGCACTCGTCGCAGGCGGTCTCGATGACCTCGATCACGTTCGGATTGTCGCGGTCGCCGCCCATGGCCAGCTTGACCCGCTCTCCGAGAATGGCGCGCTCCTTGTAAACACAGCAGCGCATGGTGGGCGTATTGCCGGGCACAATCGTCTTCGGAATATCCATGACATTTTCCAGCAGTGTGTCGTTCCACGCCAGCTTGGCCACCTCACGGAGCACCTTATATTTCAAATGCTGTACCTTGGTATCAAATTTTCTCATGCGACATTCTCCTCAGAAATAACTGACCTTGATTCGTTTGCCCATTTTTTTCAGACAGGCAGACAGCTCCTCGACTAAGTTCATCTTGATATTGAAATTGATCGGCAGATCGGGGTTCTGGTGTGCCGGATTGACCGCGCGTCCGACGTAGAAATTGATGTCGGTGGCCTCCTCGAACAGCAGGCGGCAGATCATGGAGGCGCCGTCGTGGCGCAGGCTCCACTGCTCATACAGCTCGTTCTTGTCGAGGACATCCTTGGCGTATTCGATCACCTTGTTGATGGTGATGACTCCCTCGGTCACCAGATCCACGCCCTCGATTTCGGCAATCGGCGGCACATCGCTGCGTTCAAAGCTCAGGCTGGCGCGCAGCGGCTTGCCGAGATATTTGGCTGCAATCGACGAGGTGGTTCCGCCGCAGATGATATGCTTGCCCTCCTTGGAGAAAAACAGCGACATCATGCGGTCACAGTCGTCCGGATTGCGGGGCGGGCCGAACAGAATGTTCATCGGCTCACGCCGGCGCACCCGCACCACACAGGCCGTGGCATCGTCTCCCGGATGGAAGCCGTACTGCTTGTTGCACTCGTCCACCAGCATGGTGGCCAGCGTCTTCGCCGTATAGCCGACCGGGGCGAGCGTCTCCATAAAGGAGATGATCTCCTCGCGGCGCCACCCGAAGTTGAAGGCCAGGCCGATGCCGGCATGCGGACAGCCGTCGCTCATGGCGATAAAAATATCGTTTTCCTGCAGCGCAACCGTGGAGCGGAAGATCTGTTTTCCGTCGATGTTCAGCTCGTTCTTGGGGTAGTCAAAATTCACCCCGTCGCGCAGCAGAATCACATGGGGATTGTCGTACTGAATCAGCTCGGCCGTCTCATTGTCAATCAGGTGAATGATGGTGAAGGTGGAATAGGCCACCCCCCGCACCGAGCAGATCGGCAGCGTGGCGGCGATGGTGCCGACGCATTCCTCCAGCGACAGGCCCTCCGCCATCATCGTAGAAATGATCTTGGAGGTCAGCGTCGAGAGGATGCTTGCCTTCACGCCGCTTCCGAGACCGTCTGCCAGCACGATGACCTGTGAATTCTCGTTTTGCTCCACGATATCCACATGGTCACCGCACAGCTGCTCGCCCTCGTGGTTGATGCTTTTCCAGCCGATGTCCGCGCATAAATTATTCATCGCTGATCGACTCCTTCAGCTTAGACAGCGCAATCTTGGTTTCCGCCGCCGTTTCTCCGAGCAGGAAGGCAATCTCCTGTACAATGCGCATCTGCTTGTCCACCACGCGGTCGGCAATTTCCACCGTCTGACGGCTGATGTCCTCCTTCTTCTCCCGCTGCAGCTCCTCCTCGGTCACATCCCGGAGAATGCACAGCAGCAGACGGTATTCCCTGTCGTAGATCACGGTCTCCTCCACGTACTTTTCGTATTCCGCGAGATAGACCCGTTTGTTATGAATGTTGCGTCCCTTGCTCAGCACCTCGAGGAAATCGGCCGGCTCCAGAATCCGCACCACCTGATCCCCGAGCACATCCGAGGCATAGCGGATGTTCAGAATCTTCTGCGCCGCACGATTGATCTGCTGCACCTCTAACTTCTCGTTCAGCACGATCAGGCCGTTCGGCGTATTGCGCGCAATCGTATCCGAGAAATTCTCGGCCTTTTCCTTTAAGTACGGCAGGCACATGGAAAT
>URYX01000211.1 GCA_900552225.1 uncultured Oscillospiraceae bacterium
ATGTTGCCGATGCCGAAGGAGGCAATGCCTGCCAGCAGGGCAAACAGCACGGTACCGCCGCCGCGGAGCGAGGAGGCCGCCCGGCTGAAGGTGCCCGGCCAGAGAATACCGACCGAGAAGCCGCATACGGCGCAGCCGATCAGTCCGCCGACCGGTGAGGGGATACAGGCGATGGCCGCATAGGAGGCAATGCAGAGCAGACAGCTCCCCACCATGCAGCGCTCGAGCGGCAGCCGGTCGCCGTATTTTCCGTAAATCAGCCGCGAGGTGCCCATCAGCAGGGCAAAGGCCATCGGGCCGGCCAGGTCACCGATGGTTTTGCTGACGCCGAGCCCCTGCTCCGCAAACGCGGAGGCCCATTGACTGACGGCCTGCTCGCTGGCTCCGGCGCAGAGCATCATCAGCATCAGCACCCAGAACAGTCGGCGGGAGCACAGCGCACGGAGCGAAAGCCCCGCCTCACCCTCCTCCTGCAGCCGGTAGAGCGGCACCCGCGCAAACAGCACCATATTGCCGAGCGGAATCAGCGTCCACAGCCGCGCCAGCAGCCTCCAGTGCTCCGTCCCGCACGCAGCAAAAAACAGCGTGGACAGCAGCACGACTCCCACGTGCCCCCAGCAGTAGAAGGAGTGCAGCAGGCTCATGGCTTTTTCCTTGTTGTCGCTGGGGCAGGCCTCCACAATGGGGCTGACCAGTACCTCCAGCAGTCCCCCTCCGACGGCGTACAGGACGACGGAAATCAAAATACCGGAAAACGGATCGGGCATCCGGTCCGGCAGCACGGTCAGCAGCCACAGTCCCGTCGCGGCGCAGCCGTGAGCCATCAGCGCGGAGGCGCGGTAGCCGATACGGTCGATCAGCCCGGCCGAAAGGGAATCCACCAGCAGCTGAACCAAAAAATTGACGGTAATCAGCAGTGTAATGCGCGAGAGCGGAATCTGATAGCTGGTTTGGAAGGTAACAAACAGCAGCGGGACAAAATTATTGACAACGGCCTGCACAATGTAGCCGATAAAGCAGGCGGTCAGGGTTTTCCGGTAAGGGTGCTTCACACAATCGCTCCTTGTTCTGCATGCCTTCGGAAATTTCCGAAGGACTTGACTGCATTATACAGGAGCTTTTGCCGAAATGCAACCGAAAAATTGTGCGGCCGCCGTTTTATAGGTTCTGCGGCTGCAGCCGGCGCAGACGAACGGCGGTTGTGCGCAGTACCGGCAGCACTGCCGCAAATGTCATCAGCTCCGCCGCCGCCATACAATAGAGAATCCCGTTCAGCCCGAAGAAGCAGGGGAGCAGCAGCACCAGCCCCACGCCGCCGACGATTTCCCGGAGCAGGGACAGCAGCGTCGAGGCGATCGGCTTGCCGATGGACTGCAGGAAAATGAAGGTCCCCTTGTTGACGCAGGCAAACGGCAGCGCACAGAGCAGCCAACGGATGCAGCGCAGCGCAAATTCCGTATAATAGACACTCTCGTTGGCGGCCCCGAACAGACGGCAGAGCGGCTGCGGGAACAGCTCAAAGAAAAGGGTGGCCGCAAGCCCGACCAGGGCCTCCGCCCACATCAGTCGCTTCATCAGCCCGACCGCACGGTCGCCGCGCCTGGCCCCGACATTGTATCCGGCAATCGGAATGCACCCTGCGGCGAGTCCGACTGCCACGGAGATGACGATCTGGAAAAACTTCATGACGATACCGATGACGGCGGTGGGAATCTGTGCATATTCCGGCTGCCCGTAGATCGGGTCCTGCGCCCCGTACTTCCGGCACATGTTGAGCACGGCCGCCATGGTGCAGACAATGGAAATCTGCGACAGAAAGCTGGTCATTCCGAGCGACAGCATCGGCCGTACCACGTCACGGCGCAGTCGGAAGCTGTCCTTTTGCAGCCGCACGGACCGCATCCGGAACAGATACATCAGGGAGAGCACGGCGGAAAGCATCTGCCCGAGAACGGTGGCGATGGCGGCCCCCGCCATGCCGAGCCGGAAGGTGAAGATGAACAGGGGATCCAGGATGCAGTTGCACAGAGCACCCGCCACCAGTGAAATCATGGCAAACCGCGGGCTTCCGTCGGAACGGATGATGGGATTGAGCGCCTGCCCGAACAGATAAAACGGGATGCCGAGGGAAATCCAGAAGAAATACTCCCGGGACAGGGCAAAGGTCTCGTCGTTGACCGTGGCCCCGAAGGCGATCAGCAGCGGATCGGCACACAGCAGATACAGTGCGGCCAGCACACATCCGGAGAGAACGGTCAGCAGCACGGCATTGCCGATGCCCCGGTGCGCCGCCTCCTCCTCGCGGGCCCCGAGACGCAGGCTGACAAAGGCGCAGCATCCGTCACCGATCATGGTGGCGATGGCCAGGGCAATGACGGTCAGCGGAAATACCACACTGTTGGCGGCGTTTCCCGCCGAACCGAGGTAATCGGCGTTGGCGATAAAAATCTGATCGACGATATTGTAGAGCGCCCCCACCAGCAGGGACAGAATGCAGGGGAAGGCATAGCGGCGCATCAGCCGCCCGATGGGCTCGCTCACCAACGCCGGCTGGGCTTGTGTGTTTGACATGAATACATCCTCCTTGCCTGCCGACAGCACAAAAAAACAGCGGCACACGCCATCCGCGTGTGCCGCTGGAGCAAACCCAACATCATGTTTGGTTCGTTCATAGGTTTCCTGTCCGTCTGCCGTGACACGGCCCACACGTCTGGCTTGTCCCGTGTCGTATCCGGGGGAATCCCCCCGTGTATCGTGTCATCAAGCAGTATTGAATTTTCGGGTATCAGTATAGCAGAAACGGCGCCGAAAGTCAAAGGACAAAACGCACAAACCCGCTGCCCGCCGCCGCCCGGAATTTGGCACTGCTTTTATACAGTATAAAACAGCGCCCGACAGAAGCATTCCGTTTCTGCCGGGCGCTGTTTGATTTGTCTGTAAAGTGCGGGATTACAGCAGCGAAGCGGCCGCCTCGTCCAGCATGACGGTGACGTCCGGATGCAGCTGCAGCACGGAGGCGGGCACCTGCTTGGTAACGGGACCGCAGAACGCCTGGTACACCGCTTCCGCCTTTTCCT
>URYX01000212.1 GCA_900552225.1 uncultured Oscillospiraceae bacterium
CGATTTCCTTGGTACGTTCCAGCACGGAAATATAGGTGATAATGCCGATCATGATGCAGGACACCACCAGAGACACCGACACAAACGCCGTCAGCACATAGGAGATGACATCCACAATCGTCGTGACGGAGGACATCAGCAGCCCCACGTAATCCGTATAGGTGATACGGTCCTTTTCCTCCACGGTGCGGTTATAGGCCTCAATGCCCTCCGCAATACGGTCCTTGCCCTCAAAGCTGTCCGCATAGAGATTGATGGCGGACGGAGCCGCCTCATCCACCACACCGAACGCCGTCAGGTTTTCCTCATACGTTCCGGCGGAAATATAGGCATCGTAGACCGAGAGCATCACCTCATCCGATGGAGCCTTCAGATAGGTATCGAGCATGGCGGCCAGCTCCGCCTCGTTCATGGAGGCCATCGGGGCCAGCAGCTCCGGCTGGCCGGCATACACCTTCGGCAGAATCGTCTTGGCAAACTTGGCCTTATCCGAAACACCGAGCTGCGACAGATACCGCACGGCATCCGTCACCTTCTCTGCGTCATCCGATGGGGCAAAGGCCATACCGCTGAGCACGTTTTTGGCGGGATCGTCCCGCTGAGCACGGACGACGGCACTCTCCTCCGCATACCGCATCAGATACTGCGTCAGCGCCTGCGTATATCCGAAGGCGGCGCTCTGCAGGGTATACACCGCGTCCTCCGTCGGGCGCACCACGCCCACAATTTTCAGGGTTTCCGCGCGCTCCGCCAGCTTTTCCAGTGCCATGATGTCGGAGGAAACATCCGTAAACAGACCGTCCTCCCCCTGCTCATACGTGTCGCACGCCGGAATCAGATACAGCTTCTGCGCACAGATGTCCTCATAGCTCCAGCTGTGCTCCGGCACCTCAATCTTTTCCCCGGCGCTGAGCTTTGTCAGCAGCTCCTTGTATTCCGCCGACGGAAGCAGCCCGATCTCATACAGCGTGGCCAGCGGCACCTCATTGTTCTTGTCAAGCAGCAGCACCACCTCGTTATACGCTGTAGGCCAGGCTCCGTATACCAGGTCGTAGCTTTCGGTCACGGCGCTGCCCACCGAATCGGCACTGCTCCCGGGCAGCAGCTCCGTAAAATGGGAGTTTGCGTCCCGGCTCATCCCGGTCATGGCTGCCATTCCCATCATGCCGCTCATTCCGGAGCCTCCGCCCCGCAGCGCCTTACCGTCGGTATTGAGAAACACTCTGTCCGGGTCGTAGGCATAAATCCCGAATTTGACGTCATAGGAATAAATAATGCCGTTCTCCCGAAGGCCCTCGTAAATGCCGCCCTCGGAGCTCTCCAGATAGCGTTTAAATGCCGTCAGGTTGTTTTCCGTCAGACTGGAGGTGAAGGCCGAGGCCATCTCCAGCCCCATCCCGTTGGAATACACCTTATCCTTGCCGTGATCGACCTCCTCCTCGATTTTGCCGCCGGTGGCAAATATCCCCGAAAGATCCAGGGTGCGCGCCTCGATCGTAATCGGGTAAGAGGTCATGGTATCCTTCTGTACGTCGCTGATATAGGCGTTGACTCCGGTGGACAGCGCCTGAATCAGGGCAATGCCGATGATACCGATGGAGCCGGCAAAGGCGGTCAGCAGGGTACGCGCCTTTTTGGTGCGCAGGTTATTGAAGCTGAGCGCCAGCGAGGTGAAAAAGGACATGGAGGCGCGCCCCATTGTCTTATGCTGCGGCGGCTCCAGCGCCGCGGTATCCACGGTGTAGGGGTCGGAGTCATCCGTAATCTGTCCGTCCTTCAGCCGGACAATACGAGTGGCATAGGCCTCCGCCAGCTCCGGATTATGGGTCACCATCACCACAAGCCGGTCCCGGGCAACCTCCTTCAGCAGCTCCATCACCTGCACACTGGTTTCCGAGTCCAGCGCACCCGTCGGCTCATCCGCCAGCACAATATCCGGATCGTTGACCAGCGCACGGGCGATGGCCACACGCTGCATCTGGCCGCCGGACATCTGGTTCGGGCGTTTATGACTCTGATCTCCGAGGCCGACCCGCTCGAGCGCCCGGCGCGCCCGCTCGCGGCGCTCCTTGCGGGACACGCCCGCGATGGTGAGCGCCAGCTCCACGTTGGCCAGCACCGATTGATGGGGAATCAGATTATAGCTCTGAAATACAAAGCCGACGGTATGGTTGCGATAGGAATCCCAGTCGCGGTCCCGGTACTGCCGCGTGGAAATTCCGCCGATAATCAGGTCGCCGCTGTCATACCGATCCAGGCCGCCGATAATGTTCAGCAGGGTCGTTTTGCCGGAGCCGCTGGGTCCGAGAACGGCCACGAACTCGTTATCCCGCAGGTTCAGTGACACCCCGTTCAGAGCCACCTGCGTCAGGTCTCCGGTCGTAAACTGCTTCCGGATATTTTGAAGCTGAAGCATGACATTCTTCCTTTCCGTCTATGGTCCGTCCGTTTCCGGAATTTTCAGTATACCGCAAAAAGGAGGGAAAAGTATGGCGACTTTTCCCTCCTTTTTGTAAACAGATTGTGAAATTTCAATCGGACGCCGGATCCCACGCCATTGCCATCGCCTGAAACTGCTCCAGCGTGAGCTGCTCAGCCCGCAGCATCGGGGAGATGCCGGCCCGCGCCAGCAGGGCTCCCACCTCATCACGGGACAGCCCGGTTCCGCACAGGGAGTTCTGCAGCGTCTTGCGACGCTGATTGAACGCGGCCCGCACCAGGGCAAACAGGCGCTTTTCCCGGTCGGACGGCAGCGGCTGCTCCTTGCGCAGCGTCAGACGGATTACCGCGGAATCCACCTGCGGGGCCGGCATAAAGCTGCCGCGCGCCACCGAAAACAGGCGTTCTGCCTCGGCATAATACTGCACCGCCAGCGTTACCGCTCCGCAGGCCCGTGTGCCCGGGCGGGCGCACAGGCGCTCTGCCGCCTCCTTCTGCACCATCACGGTGATGCTCTCCACCGGCAGGCGGCTTTCGAGCAGCCGCATAATCACCGGCGAGGTAATATAATACGGG
>URYX01000213.1 GCA_900552225.1 uncultured Oscillospiraceae bacterium
CTCCAGTACAACGGTAGCCTACGGGCTGGCACGCTTCCGGTTTAAGGGAAACCGCCTTGCCTTTATTTTCGTCATCATTATGCTGCTGATTCCGCCCCCGGTGACCAGCGTGGCCAAATATCTGGGATTCAAATACATGGGAATCGGCTCCTTCACCGTCGACCTGATCGATACCTTTTTCCCGCTGTTTATCTCGGCCTTTTGCTGTATGGGGCTCAAGCAGGGGCTCTATATCTATCTGATGAGGGAGTTCTTCCGGGGACTCCCGAAGGATCTGGAAAATTCCGCCTACATCGACGGGGCCTCTCCCTATACGGCCTTTTTCCGGGTCATTCTGCCCAACGCGCTCAGCATGATGACCACCGTGTTTCTGTTCTCGTTCTGCTGGCAGTGGACGGACCTTTCGTATCCCACACTCTATCTCAGCACCAAAACGGTGATCCCGGTCAAGATTACGGAGCTGCGCGGCTGGCTGTCCACGGGACTCGGTGAGAATTCGGTGGAGACCACAATTCTGCAGAATGCCGCCGTTATGCTGTTCCTGCTTCCGCTGATTGTGCTGTTTGTATTTTGTCAGAAGACCATGGTCAAGAGCATCGTCCGCAGCGGCCTCGCCAACTGACCCGGCCGCCGGCCCCTCGCTCTCACTCTGCATAAATCCTCCCTTTCTGCCCATACTACGGTTAAAATGTATCCGGGAAGGGGAGCCGATGAGCATGCATGAAAATCGGGAATTTCTGAATTTTATCTATCAGAATGCGGAGATGGGGACGACCACCCTCCCGCGCCTGCTGGAGACGGTGACGGAGGACTCTCTGCGCCGCCATCTGCAGGAGCAGCTGCGGGACTATACGGAAATCGCGCGGCAGGCGGAGCGGCTGATGACCGAGCAGGGCGGCACCGTGAAGGAGGTCGGAACGGTGCAGAAAATGGGCGCCGAGATGATGACGGCGATGCAGACGATGAAGGACGATTCTCCGTCCCACGTGGCGGAGATGCTCATCAAGGGAAGCAACACCGGCCTCATCGAGCTTCGCCGCCACCTGAATCAGTATCCGCAGGCCGACCCGCGGATTACGGGCCTGGCTGAGCAGCTGGAGCGCGTCGAGCAGCGCAATCTGGATTCCCTCAAGCCGTATCTGCGCTGAACGGAACAAAAAACAACAAGGCTGCCCACCGGGAGAGAACCTCCCGGTGGGCAGCCTTGTTGCGTAAAATCCTTTTCAGTCGAAGAAACGTGCGCTGTCCGCCGGCGCAAACAGAAAGCAGCCGTTGGCCCGGAACTGCTCGATCTTGCGGTCGAGCAGCTCCGTCGGGCAGTGCAGCTCGACGGCCAGGCATTGCTTGCACAGAAAGGTGTCGGCATCGCGCCGGATCAGCTTGCGGTACAGGGCCGCCTCGTCGCTGGACAGCACCGCCTGACAGGTGCGGCAGCGTCTCATGCTTCCTCGTCGGCCAGCGAGGTCCGCAGCAGCAGGCAGTCGTGCGCCGGAATCGAAGCGGCAAAATACCCGTCCGTCGTGTGTCCGGTCTCTCCCGTCCACAGGCTTTTCAGCTGCAGCTTCTTGCCGCAGGAGCGGTTCAGACCGAGCCCGGCCATGGTGAAATACAGGTTGTTGCGCTCGTCGGCCATATTGAACATGCCGATGGCAAAGTCTCCGTTTTCGAGCATCCGTGCCAGGACAAAGCAGTCGTCCTCATAGTCACCCACAAAGCCGTGGCAGCCGCCCGTCAGGAACGGCTGACGGTAGGCGGCGTCCTGGTCAATGGCAATGACGTCGGGGTTTTCGAGAATAGACAGCGTCTCATCGCTCATGGTGCGGATGTCACAGCCGATGAACAGGGGAGAGCCGCACAGCGCCCACATGGAGAAATGACTGCGGTATTCCTCGAAGGTGCAGCCCTTCAGCCCGACATTGCCCTTGCCGCCCATGCCGACCACCAGCATATCCATATCGTTGAAGCAGCCCTGCCCGTTGAAGCGGAACAGCTCCTTCTGGCGCTTGGACAGCGATTTGATGGATTCCCACGTGTCCATAATGTCCACGGTCGAGCGCCACATATGCGCTCCGGTCGATTTGATCCAGTCGGCCGTATTGTCCACACCCCAGGAGCAGGCATTGAACACGATATCGCGTCCGCAGTTGGCCAGAGCCGCCCCCATGCGCCGGTACAGCAGGGCTCCGACCTCATCCCTCGGCTTGAAGCAGTAGTCGTATTTCAGGAAATCCACGCCCCAGGAGGCGAAGGATTCCGCATCGATAAATTCATGCTCAAAGCTGCCGGGATACTGTCCGCAGGTCATCACGCCGGCGCAGGAGTAAATACCGAGCTTCAGTCCGCGTTCATGCATATAATCGGCCACAGGCTTGATGCCGTGCGGAAACTTGACGGGATCGGGAACCAGCCGATGCTGCGCGTCGCGCTGCTTCATCGACCAGCCGTCATCCATCACGATATACGTGTAGCCGCGGTCGCGCAGGCCGGTACGGACCATCGTGTCGGCCGATTCGTACAACAGCCGATCGTTGATGTTCAGACCGAAGGTATTCCAGGAATTCCATCCCATGGGAGGGGTGCGCTGTATCATGTAAGGAGCCTCCTTCAAAGTAATCGTGCCTGTAAAACGAAGGGCTCCCGGCGTCTGTCCGGGAGCCCTTCGCCTGCTTATTCAGTATAAACAAAGCCGGGAAAGAGTGTCAACGCAGAATGTTGCGAATATATTGCGGTTTGTGACTTGTCCCCTCCGGAGAACCGCGGCTCAATCGGTGCCGAGCAGCGGTACCGATCCGGCTTTTCCCGTGCGCGCCATCTTGCGGAAGGTGCTGGGGGAGACGCCGTATTTCAGCCGGAAAAAGCGGGAAAAGGAGGAAAAGGTGGAGAATCCCGTGGAGACGGAGATCTGCCCGACCGGGATGTTGGTCTCCACCAGCAGCTGCCGGGCCCGGTCGATGCGGTAGCCGTTGAGGTATTCGATCGGGGACAGACCGGTTTCCTCCTTGAAAATACGGTAGA
>URYX01000214.1 GCA_900552225.1 uncultured Oscillospiraceae bacterium
TACCACACACTCCTGCCATTGTCAATACCTTTTTTAGGGTTTTTTTGAATTTATTTTTACCGTTTATTTCACCGTTCGACAGGATTCCCCATCCTACGTCACAAACCGGGGGCCTGCCGCAGACGCGCTTATATCGGTATTTATGTATATTATATATTTGTAGTAAGGATAGTAAGGACAAAAAACGGAAGTGCGGGACAGTCCCGCACTTCCGTTCACGGTATCCCCGGCGAGGCCTCAGTCCTCACGGACCGAGACCACCTCAAAGCCGGCAGCGGTTACGGCATCCCGCAGCTGCTGCCCGGTGACACCCTCCGGGGCCGACACCGAGGCACACTTCTTTTTCAGATCCACCTTTGCCTGCACTCCGTCCAGAGCGTTCAGCGCCTTTTCTACCGACGCCTGGCAATGCGCACAATGCATTCCGTCAATCCGAACCGTCCACTGTTTCATATGGCTTTCTCCTTTCCTATCCCGGGAGCACGAAAGCGCGCAGCTTTCTCCGCTCACATCGGGTTGACGCAGCCGCAGCCTGCGCAGCCGCAGCGCGTTACTGACCACACATACCGAGCTCAGACTCATGGCCGCCGCACCGATCATCGGGCTCAGCGTCCAGCCGAGCCAATGGTAAAACACACCCGCCGCCAGCGGGATTCCGAGGGCGTTATAGAAGAACGCCCAGAACAGATTCTGCCGGATGTTGCGCATGACCGCGCGGCTCAGGCGCACGGTGGCCGCGACGTCCCGCAGATCGTTGCGCGTCAGCACGATGTCCGCGGATTCGATGGCGATATCCGTTCCGGCGCCGATGGCGATGCCCACATCGGCGCGCATCAGGGCCGGGGCGTCGTTGATGCCGTCACCGACCATGGCCACCCTGCGGCCCTCCTCCTGCAGACGGCGGATCTCGCGCTCCTTATCCTGCGGCATAACCCCCGCAATCACGCGGTCGATATGCAGCGAGTGCGCCACCGCCTGTGCCGTAACCTCGTTGTCGCCCGTCAGCAGCACCACATCCAGATGCAGACGGCGCAGCTCCCCGATGGCCTCCCCGGAGGTGGGCTTCACCGTATCGGCCACCGCCACGGCACCGACCGGATGCCCGCCCGCAGCAAAATACAGCGGCGTTTTGCCTTCCGAGGCCCACCGGTCGGCATCCGCCGACAGCGTGCCGACCTCTATGCCGTTTTCCTGCATCAGGGCCGCGTTGCCCGCAAGGCAGAAAACGCCATGGTCCTCCGCCGTTACGCCGCGGCCGCTTACGGCGCGGAAATCGGAAATATCCTCCGGCTCCGCGCCGTGCTGCCGGGCCTCGGAAAGCACGGCCCCCGCCAGCGGGTGCTCCGAGGGGGCCTCCAGGCAGGCGGCCAGCCGCCAGAATTCCGCTTCCGATACGTCTTCCGTCACGCGATAATCCGTCACGCGGGGCTCGCCGGTCGTGACGGTACCGGTTTTATCCAAAACGACCGTCCGCACGGCCTGCGCCGTTTCCAGCGCCTCCGCGGATTTGATCAGCAAACCGTATTCCGCACCCTTACCGGTTCCGACCATGATGGCCACCGGCGTGGCCAGGCCCAGTGCGCACGGGCAGGAGATGACCAGCACCGCCATGGCGTTGGAAAGCGCAAACTCCGCCGATTCCCCCACCGCCAGCCATACGATCAGCGTGACGGCTGCAATCGCCATCACCGTCGGCACGAAGATGCGGCTGATGCTGTCGGCCAGCTTGGCAATCGGGGCCTTGGAGCCCGCCGCATCCTGCACCAGCGCCACGATCTGCGACAGGGTGGTATCCTCTCCCACGCGGGTGGCGCGCATCCGGAAATAGCCGGTGCGGTTGATGGTTGCGGCAAATACGGGATCGCCCTCCGCCTTATCCACCGGCATGCTCTCGCCGGTCAGCGCCGCCTGATCCAGCAGGCCGGTGCCGAAGATCAGCTCGCCGTCCACCGGCACCGCGCCGCCGGGATGCACCGCCAGAACATCTCCGACCGCGATTTCACTGACCGCGACCTCGCGCTCCTCACCGTTTTCCCATTTCCAGGCCGTGCGCGGCGACAAATCCATCAGCCGCCGGATGGCATCCGATGTCTTGCCCTTGGCACGCGTTTCCAGATATTTCCCCAGCGTAATCAGGGTCAGGATCATGGCGGCCGATTCAAAATACAGATTCATGGAGTAGTGATGCGACAGAGCAGCATCCCCCGCCGCGGCCGCCTGCAGAATCCGCACGAAGGCGAACACTCCGTAGCCGATGGCGGCGGTCGCGCTGACCGCAATCAGCGAATCCATATTCGGCTCCCGGCGCAGAAGCCGCGACCAGCCGCCGGTAAAGTAGCGGCGGTTGACCACCGCCACCGCCAGGGTCAGCAGCAGCTGCAGCAGCACCGGAACCCAGGCATAGGCCGCCTCGTGCCACGCCGCCGGCAGCGGCAGGCCGACCATATGCCCCATGGCCAGATACATCAGGGGAATCAGACAGCCGAGCGAAATCCAGAAGCGGCGCTTCATCTCCGCCAGCTGCGGCTGCGCGTCCGTGACGGTGACCTCCGACCGGCGCAGCTCGCGTGCTCCGTATCCGCCGCGCTCCACCGCCGCCACAATGTCCGCAGTCGTCAGCACCGTCTCGTCAAAATCCACCGCCATGCTGCCCGAAAGCAGATTGACCGTCACCTGCCTGACGCCGTTCAGCGCTCCGACATCCCGTTCCACATGGGCAGAGCAGGCCGAGCAATTCATTCCGCTGACCGCAAATTTTCGGCGCATAGGAAACACCTTCCTTTCCGCTTGAGTTTCTCCGTGCATTAATATATACCTTTTTGGTGTACTTTGTCAAGCCCTGTTTTTGAGCTTTCCGTTAAAAGACGGGGAAGCCGGGTTCCAGTGCTTCATGTTCCTGTATTTCTTGTTGCCCTGACGGGTCTCGCTGCGCTCGTAGCGCGCCGCCTGCGTCCGGGACTCCGCCTCCTTTT
>URYX01000215.1 GCA_900552225.1 uncultured Oscillospiraceae bacterium
TTCAAGGATCTCGTCAATGACCTCGGCAATGCGGGCATCGGGACGGTCGATCTTGTTGACGGCAATGACGAGCGACAGGTTCTGCTGCAGGGCCTTCTGCAGCAGCGGCACCGCGGCGGCGGCCGCCGCAATCTTCACCAGATCCAGCGGCAAAAACGGCACCACACACAGCAGCAGCGCATCCGTAAAGGTAATCGCCGGTGTCACCACGCAGTACCATACCGTGCCGAACAGATAACAGGCCGCCATTCCGGCCGCCATCGCCAGCACCCGGCGCACCACGGAGCACTTACCATGCCCGTGAGTCAGCCACGAAATCAGCCACGCCGCCGCCACATAGCCGATCAGATAACCGCCCGTCGTTCCGAGCAGCACATGGACTCCGCCCCGGAATCCGGCAAACACCGGAGCCCCCACGGCCCCCAGCAAAAGATACACCGTCTCGGTCAGCAGACTCAGCGTCGGGGTCAGCAGCCCGCCGACCAGCAGCACCGCAAACATGCCGAGCGACAGCGGCACCTCCGTAAACGGCAGCGGCAGCGAGATCTGGGACAATACGGCCGACAGCGCGGCGCACACGGCCACCATCGCCGCCTTATAAACGGCAGTTTCCTTACGGCTGCTCATCAAGCATCCCTGCTTTCTTCAGAAATTCCGATCAACGATCGGCCAAAACCGTGTTTCAGTATACAGGATTCGGTTCGAAATTGCAAGAGCGATCTCCGACTTCCGGCCGCTTCTCCGCAAAAAAAGCCGAAAGGTGCAACTGCATCCGGAGCTCGGCCGTCCGCTCTCCGCCCGCGATCCCCGTCTTCTTCAACATTTTTGCAATCCTCCGTTCTAAAGAACTTGACAAAAGCCTCTTTTTCGTGTATAGTGGATAACAGCATATAAGTGGTACAATGCCACAGAAAGCGGCATTGTCTTTCCACATATAGTGTTTTATTTTTATTACAGGGCGCGTTGCATGTCTGATTTTCAGAAAACGCCGCCGCTTTTCCATACACGGAATAGGATAAATTATCGGCTGTATTGAAAAGCCGGACTCTGCCCCCCTGGGGGCAGTCTCGGTACATTGGAATCTCACATCGACCCGCCCTCACAACAGGAGGTGCGCGGACTTTATGACAGAAACTGTTTTAGCCGTCCTTTGCGGCGGCGGAGGCCTGCTTCTCGGCGCGATTGTCTCCGGATGTATCGCGTTTAAGGCGGGCGGCACACATCGCAAAAAGACGGCGGAGGCCATGATCGGCTCGGCGGAGCTGGAAGCGGAGCGAATCGAAAAGGAGGCCAAGCTCCAGGCGGATGCCTCCAAGAAGGAGGCCCTGCTCGAGGCCAAGGACGAAATTCAGCGCCTGCGTTCGGAATCGGAGCGCGAAATCAAGGAACGCCGCAACGACGTCCAGCGGCAGGAGCGCCGCATTCAGCAAAAGGAAGAAACGCTCGACCGCAAAATCGAAAATAACGAGAAGAAGGAAGACCTCATTGCCAAGAAGCAGAAGGAGGTCGAGAACACACTGGCGGAGGCTAACAGCCTGAAGAAGAGCCAGTTTGAAATGCTCGAACGGATCTCCGGCTTTACCGCGGAGCAGGCCAAGGAGCATCTGATGCAGGGACTCACCGATGAGCTGACCCATGAAAAGGCCCTGAAGCTGCGTGAATTTGAGGAGCAGCTCAAGGACGAAGCGGATGCCAAGGCGCGGATGCTGATTTCGCAGGCGATTCAGCGCGTGGCCGCCGATCAGGTGGCCGAGACGACGGTTTCGGTCGTGCCGCTGCCGAACGACGAGATGAAGGGCCGCATCATCGGCCGCGAGGGCCGCAATATCCGCGCCATTGAAACGCTGACCGGCGTCGATCTGATCATCGACGATACCCCCGAAGCCATCACGCTGTCCGGCTTTGATCCGGTTCGCCGTGAGATCGCCCGTATTGCTCTGGAGCGTCTGATTTCCGACGGCCGCATCCACCCCGCCCGCATCGAGGAAATGGTGGAAAAGGCCCGCCGCGAGGTGGAGGCCACCATCAAGCAGGAGGGCGAACGCGCCATTTTGAAAACCGGGCTGCACGGTGTCAGCCCCGAGATTATGAAGCTGCTCGGCCGGCTGCGCTACCGTACCAGCTACGGACAGAACGTGCTCAAGCATTCTCTTGAGGTGGCGTTCCTGTCCGGCATGATGGCCAGCGAGCTCGGCATCGACCCCGTGATTGCCCGCCGTGCAGGTCTGCTGCACGATATCGGCAAGGCGGTGGATCACGAGATTGAGGGCTCCCACGTGGAAATCGGCGTGGAAATTGCCCGGAAATACAAGGAGAGCCCCGGTGTCATTCACGCCATTCAGGCGCACCACGGCGACGTGGAGCCCAGCACCGTGCTGGCCTGCATCGTGCAGGCGGCGGATGCCATTTCCGCGGCGCGCCCGGGAGCGCGGCGTGAGAACATCGAGAGCTATATCAAGCGCTTGGAGAAGCTCGAGAACATCGCCAACGAGTTTGAAGGCGTGGAGCGTTCCTTCGCCATTCAGGCCGGCCGCGAGGTGCGCATCATTGTGCGTCCCGAAATCATCGACGATGACAAGATGACCCTGCTGGCCCACGATATTGCCAAGAAGATCGAGGAAAACATGGAGTATCCGGGACAGATCAAGGTACATCTGATCCGCGAAAACCGTGCCGTCGATTACGCCAAATAGAATTTCCCGCATGCGAAGAACAAAGCTCCGGGCCGTTTTTAACGGCCCGGAGCTTTTCGTATATTCCCCAAAAATAGTTCCTTTGACAGAAACGCCGCCAGCCCCTGCGGGCCGACAGCGTTCGAAAAACCTCTATTCTGTAAGCTTTTGCCCTATGCCCGCCGGCGGTTCAATCCTCATACGCCGCAAGATCGGTGGCGTAGCAATATTTGGCCGAGGTAAACTTTCCGAAAATGTACTTATTGGTGGCCGACTCGCACATGGTGTACAGC
>URYX01000216.1 GCA_900552225.1 uncultured Oscillospiraceae bacterium
ATTTATGAATGGCCATCCGAAATTTCACATGCCTTCTCCTCTTATTGAACCAAGCCGCCCGCCAAAGTTTTGAATTCTTTCGCTTTTTTCTTAATTCCATCAATTTGTTCTTGACTTCCATCGCAATGTATGCTATTTTTTAGTCAATCGGATTGGTATTCTACGCGAAATTTAAAGCGGTTTAATTTTAGAAGGGACGGATGTTGATGCTCAATCAAAGCGAAACGACAGGAGCCGAACGGTATTTCCGCGCGGTAGAGGAAACGCTGCAGCGCGTTTGGAATACCCAGCAGGAGCCCATGCAGGCAGCCTGCGATGCCGTGGCCTCCTGTATCCGCGCCGGCCGCAGCGTCTATGTCTTCGGCTGCTCCCACGCCGGGATTCTGGCCGAGGAGGTCTTCTACCGGACGGGAGGTCTGGCCATTCTCAACCCCATCCTTTTCCCCGGCTTTTCTCTGAGCACCCGCCCCATCACCATGACAAGTCAGCTGGAGCGGCTGCCCGGGCTCGGGAAAATTTTGGTGGAGCAAAACCGCTTGGCCGAGGGCGATGTTCTGATCCTGCATTCGGTGTCCGGCCGCAACACGGTTCCCGTGGAAATGGCGCTGGAGGCCGCCGGGCGCGGCGTGACGGTCATTGCCATCACCAACCTCTCCTACTCCCGGTCCGTCACCTCCCGCCATACCGGCGGCAAGCGCCTGTTTGAGGTGTGCCCGATCGTCATCGACAACTGCGGAACCGTCGGGGATGCCGCCATCTCGCTGCAGGGACTCCCCGAGCCGATCGGCCCGACCTCCACGGCGGTCGGAGCCGCGCTGCTCAACGCCGTCGTCATCTCCGTTGTCGAGCGGCTGCTGACGGAGCATGCCGTACCCCCCGTATTTCTCAGCGCCAACCTGGACGGCGGCGACGAACACAACCGCCGCATTTTCGTGGAGTACAAGGACCGCATTTTTTACAACTGAGGACTCGTAAAAAGCAACAGGAGCGTGTTCCGTGATGACGTATTCACTCTCTTTGGACGGCGGCGGCAGCAAGCTGGCGGCGCTGCTGTTTGACGAAAACGGCGTGCCGGTATCCTACGCCACGGCCGCGGGCGTCAATCCCCGCTTTACCGATGCCGCATCGGTGGCACAGCATATCCGGGTCTGCTTCCGCCGACTTTTTGAAGGCTTCCCCCCGCTGCGGCTGAAGCACGTTCTGTACGCCAGTGTTCTCGAGGATACGACGCTCTATCAACAGGCGCTGTCCCCCTATGCCGTCTGCGACGAATGGGTTGCCCTCGGGGAGGGCCTCCTCGGGCTGCTGGCCTGCGGCATCTATCCCAGCGGGACCCTGGTCCTCTCGGGCACCGGCAGCGACACCTTCTTTATCAAGGACGGCAAACAGCTGGAAATGATCGGCGGTCACGGCGCCCTGATCAGCGACGCCGGCAGCGGCTACGCCATCGGCAAGGCCGCCCTGGAGGCTGCCCTGCGCGCCTCGGAGGGATGGGGTCCCCCGACGCTGCTGACGGAGGAGGTCTGCCGGCAGGCAGGGCTTCATGAAATCCACGAGGCCATCCCCTACGTCTACCGCAGCCCGGCTCCGGTACGGACCATTGCCGCGCTGACCCGCTGCGTCGGAGCCGCAGCCCGACGGGACGACCCCGTCGCCCTCCGTATTCTCGAACAGGCCGGCCGTGTATTGGCCGAGCAGGCCCAGGCCATGTTCCGGCGCCATCCGGAGGCCGCCTCACTGCCTCTGGCCGTCATAGGCGGCGGCTTCAGGACGCATCCGCTGCTGTTCGAGGGCTTCTGCCGCAGCATGCAGCCGCACCCGGTACAGCGTCCGCTGTTCGAGCCGGTGGCGGGCGGCATGGTCTATGAGGCCTATCTCCGACACGGTTCCCTCTCGTCCCGGGAGCTGCAGGCTCTTCAAAGCGCCTTTGCAGCTTTGGATAAAACGCAAGCCCACTGATTTCACCATCGGAAAGGACGAATTCTATGCTTATCGATCGGTACCACCAGCGCATCAATCAACAGGTTCAGCAGGTAGAGACCACGCAGCGTGACAACTGCATCGCCGCCGGAAAGGCGGTGGCCGAGGCCGTCAAGCACGGCGGCGCGGTGCACGTTTTCGACACCGGACACATCATCAACTCGGAGCTGATCTACCGCGGCGGCGGGCTTCTGCTGCTCAAGCAGTTCAAGTACTCTCTGCAGGTGGAAAATCCCGTGCGCAAGCGCGACCGCTCCGGCATCGACACCTCGATGGAGGGATTGGCCTCCTATGCACTCCGCGCCTCCGGTGCCCTTCCCGGTGACGTTCTGTTCATCGGCTCGGTCTCCGGAAAAACGGCCAACGTCGTGGATCTGGCCATAGAAGCCCGCAAATTCGGCATGACGGTCATCGCGGTCACCTCGCTGGCCTATTCCTCCGGGGTCGCGTCTCTGCATTCCAGCGGAAAGCGCCTGTTTGAATGCGCCGACATCGTCCTGGACAACTGCGCCCCGGCGGCGGAGGCCATGATGGAGGTCGAAGGGCTGGATGCGCGCTTTGCCGCCGCGTCCGGCATCTCGGCCGCCCTGCTGCTGTGGAGCGTCTGCGCGGTGGCCATCGACGAGCTGCTGGCCGCCGGCCTGAAGCCCTCCGTGCTAAAAAGCGAAAACTTCGAGGACGGCCCTGCCTACAACGAATTTTTGAAGCAGCGCTATGAGGAAACCGGGCTGTAAGGTCACCGATTCCCCTGTGAGCAGGGCGACTCTGGATATCCTCCGTCATCGTCACGGGGGAGCCCGGACCGGGACACGTTTCCGGCAGCTTGGCCGGACGCACCGTTCATCTCGCGTTCCGCCGATGCTTCATCCAAAAATGGGTATACTGCTCTAAGATTCCAAAAGGCCTCCGGCATAAACCGGAGGCCTCAGTCTGTCAAAAAAGTCCGCAGGCCGCAAAAGCAGC
>URYX01000217.1 GCA_900552225.1 uncultured Oscillospiraceae bacterium
GACGCTGTCTGTCGTGAAGGATCGCACGCTCGTGTTCGCCTGGTGCGGTTCGGGCGTCCGGAGAACGGGCATACGCATCTATCGCCTGGAAGAGGGCGAGGGCGCCGAGTGCGGGCAGTGCGCGGGTCAGGGCCTTGGCGACCCGCCCGTAGCCGGTGACCAGGCAGCGTGCGTCACGCACGGTAATCGGCAGCTCCTCCATGGCCAGCTGAATGGCCCCCTCGGCGGTCGGTACGGCGTTTTGCACCGCCAGCTCCTCGCGGGAGAAGTAATCGTAAATCGAGAGGCCGTGGGGGGTAAACTGCTTCCCGAGCTCTTCCGTCAGCCGTCCGCCGAAAATCAGCTGGCGGGGCTGCAGGGAGGCGATGACCTCCTCCAGGGCGACGGGATGGCGGGCCAGAGGGGCATTCAGGGTGGCCCCGTCGGTGGTGACGGGCAGCGGCAGGATGACACAGTCGGCCACGGCCGCGGCCTGCGTGATTTTTGAACATCCGGTGACTCCGTCCGGAAGCTCGGTCTGATCGAATCCGGCGGCCACCACCGGATAGCCGTCGTCGGCCAGCAGCTTCGCCAGGTATATGCACCGCAGATCGCCTCCCAAAACGGCAAAGGTATCCATAGGCGTCTCTCCTTTTTGTGTAAGTAAAAGCGGCCGTAAGCCGGGGGCATACGACCGCTGAGGCTTCCTGTTACAGCATATGAGCCGGGCGGGAAAACCGTGCCGAAAAACTGTCAGCTGTTTTGTGTGTGAAGGGAGCGGCGGAACAGCAGCCGCCAGCAGGCCTGCGCGTTGAACGGAAGCAGCGGGTAGAGATACCGGTATCCGCCGAAGGTGCTGGTAAAACAGAGGTTGAGCAGCATGAGCACCACACCGCCGATGAGTCCGTAGGCACCGAAGGCGGCGGACAGGATCAGGAACAGGAGGCGGTACAGCTTGAAGGTGTAGCCGAGACGGAAGCTCGGCTGCACAAAGGTGGCCACGGCAACGAAAGCCATATACATCAGCACCTCCTGCACAAACAGGTCGGTGTTGACGGCAAATTCACCGAGCACCAGGGCTCCGACGATGCCGAAGGCGTTGCTGAGCGAGGAGGGGGTGTTGAGAGAGGCAATCTTGACCCCGTCGATAATCAGCTCAGCCAGCAGCAGCTGAAAGAGCAGCGGCACCTGATTGGGCTCGGCAATCCGGATAAAGGACAGCCAGTCGGGCACCGAGACCGGATGGGTCACCAGCAGATACCAAACGGGAACCAGCAAAAGCGTGGCCATGAAGATCACAAAGCGCACAAAGCGCAGAAAGGTGCCGACCAGGGGAGGAAAATAGTATTCGTTGGTGTCCTGTACAAAGTCGAAGATGGCGGTCGGCAGGAGCATCACGACGGGCGAGTTGTCCACGATGACCACCAGCCGCCCCTCCAGCACGGCCGCCGCGGCATGATCCGGCCGCTCGGTGTAGCGGATGCGGGGGAACGGGTTCCAGCGCTGCCCGGTCAGCAGGCACTCCGCCAGGCTCTCCTGCCCGAGCGACAGGCTCGGGATGCGGATGGAGGAGAGCTCATGCCGCAGCCGCCGGACCAGGGCCGGGTCGGCAATGCCGTCCATATAGCACAGCGCGACATCGGTCTGCGATTTGCTGCCGATCTTGATGGATTCGCAGCAGAAGCGCGGGTCGCGGATACGGCGGCGGATCAGGGAGGCATTCAGCTTGACCGCTTCCACAAATCCGTCGTGTGCGCCGCGCAGCACGCGCTCGTCCTCCGGCTCGCTGACGCTGCGTCCCGGATAATCCCGCAGATCGATGAGAATGCCCTCGGCATAGCCGTCCGCAATCAGCAGCAGCTCGCCGGTCAGCACCTGCACTGCGGCCTTGTGCAGATCGGTTTCGCCGGACACTTCGGTATAGGGGATATAGGTTTCGGCCAGGGAGCGTGCATCGGAATGGGCCTGCAGCTCCTCCGGCGTGAGCTGCATCAGGCGCTCCAGAAGCCGTTCCATGATGTCGTCCTTGGTGAATACATCCACGAAATAGAGGGAGGCCGGACGGCCGGCGATGCGGAAGGTGCGCTCCTTCAGATCAAAGTTGGAGGAAAGCCGCAGCACGCGGCGCATGGCCTCGGCGTTTTCCCGGTAGGAGGCAGTAAAAACGGTGTGTTCCATGGGCTTCGGCTTCTCCTTTGCTTTCCCGGGGAATTTTCGGCAGGACGGAACGGCTTCCGGGAGAGATACGGTATAGTGTGCCCCGGTCGTAAAAAATTATCGGAACGCCCTTGCCAGCCGGAGAAATTTTTGGTATACTGGAGCTGCAAGGGAGGCGGAGACGTATGGAACATCCGGAGGAGTATCGGGGCCCGACACAGGCGCCCGTGAGCCCGACACAATGGATTGACGGATATCAGATGCCGCAGTATCACTCGCAGCCCCGGTACCCGCAAAACGGGCCGACTGTGCCGCAGGTGCAGCAGCCGCAAAATGCGGTGACCGCGCCGCAGGCACAGTATCCGCAAAACGGGCCGGCCGTGCCGCAGGCACAGTATCCGCAGAACGGGCAGGTTGTGCAGCCGCCGTATCCGCAGAACGGGCCGACGGCATCGCAGCCGCCGGTATACTACATTCCGGTCACGGTGCAGCCGCCGAGGGTGCCGTCTCCCGGAACGCCGCCGTGCGTCCCTCCGCATACGGAGCCGCAGGCGGCCCCGCCCTATCCTCCTTACGGGATGCAGCCCGGATACGGCGGGTGGCAGCCGTATGGCATGGCCCCGGCCCAGCGGGACGGACAGGGCTTCGGCATTGCCTCCCTGGTGCTCGGTATTTGCGGTGCCGGGATGATGTGGGTGCCGATTCTTTCACTGATTTGCAGTATATTGGGACTGGTTTTCGGTCTGGTGTCGCTGCATCGGAAGCGGACAGGCCTCGGTGTCTGTCTCTTATACACATCT
>URYX01000218.1 GCA_900552225.1 uncultured Oscillospiraceae bacterium
CGGCGGAGATGAGCGACAGCACATAGAACACGCAGAGGGTCGCCACCAGCGAGAGAATGGGACCGGAGGCAGACGCCCAGTCCCCCGCGGCTGCGCTGCTCTCGATCTGAGAGATGACCTTCTGCATAAACAGCGAGGGGATGGAGCTGACGACCGCATTGAACAGAATGCAGACGACGATCACCGGCAGCATCACCGGATAAAACCGCAGCAGGGTACGCAGCAGGCGGCGCACCGTGCCCGGCTTCTGTTCCGTCGGTTTATTGCTCACCGGAATCACCTGCCTTATTCTGAGAAATGTAGATTTCGCGGTAAATCGCGTTGCTTTCCATCAGCTCGTCGTGTGTGCCGACGGCAGCCACGGTACCGCCGTCCATCACGACAATCCGGTCGGCATCCTCCACCGAGGAGATGCGCTGCGCGATGATGATCTTCGTTGTGGTCGGGATATATTCCCGCATGGCCTTGCGGATGAGGGCATCGGTGCGGGTATCCACCGCGCTGGTGGAATCGTCCAGAATCAGAATCTTCGGCTTTTTCAGCAGAGCCCGCGCAATGCAGAGGCGCTGCTTCTGCCCGCCGGACACGTTGGCGCCTCCCTGCTCGATATAGGTATCGTAGCCGTCCGGAAACTGACGGATGAACTCATCGGCCTGCGCCAGGCGGCAGGCGTGCTGCAGCTCCTCGTCGGTGGCCTCCGGGTTGCCCCAGCGCAGATTCTCCCTGATGGTGCCGGAGAACAGCACGTTTTTCTGCAGCACCATCGCCACCTGTTCACGCAGGGCCTCGGGGTCATAGGCGCGCACATCCACGCCGCCGACCTTTACCGTGCCCTCGGTCGCGTCGTACAGGCGGGGGATCAGCTGCACCAGCGTGGACTTGGCCGAGCCCGTGCCGCCGATGATGCCGACCGTCTCCCCTGACCGGATATGCAGCGTCACCTGCGACAGCGCCATGCGCTCCGCCGCTTCGCTGTAGCGGAAGCTGACGCCGTCAAGCTCCACCGAGCCGTCCACCACGGTATGCACCGGGTCGGCCGGTGCCGTCAGGTCACTGGTCTCCTCCAGCACCTCCACGATGCGCCGGCAGGATTCGTTGGCCATCACGATCATGACAAAAACCATCGACAGCATCATCAGGCTGTTGAGAATCATAAAGCTGTAGGTCAGCAGCGCCGAAAACTGCCCGATGTTCAGATCGAGCCCGCGGGAGGTGATGATGGTATAGGAGCCGAAGGACAGCACAAACACCATCACGGTATACAGGCAAAACTGCATCATCGGCCCGCAGTACGCTAAAATGCGCTCGGCCCGGGTAAAATCGCGGCACACATCCTCCGCGGCCGCGCCGAATTTCTGCTTTTCGTGCTCCTCGCGCACGAAGGATTTGACCACGCGGATGCCCTTGATATTCTCCTGGATGGAGGCGTTGATGGCATCGTATTTCCGGAATACCCGCCGGAAGAGCGGCATCACCTTACGGGAAATCCCGAACAGGGCCGCACCGAGCAGCGGGGCCACGACCACAAAAATCCAGGCCATCTTCCCGCCCATGACAAAGGCCATCACGAACGCAAACACCAGCATCAGCGGGCAGCGGATGGCCATACGGATCAGCATCATATACGCCATCTGCACGTTGGTCACATCGGTGGTCAGCCGCGTCACCAGCGATGAGGTGGAAAAGCGGTCGATGTTGTGAAACGAATACCCCTGCACGGCGTAAAACATGTCGCGGCGCAGGTTGCGCGCCAGGCCGCAGCTGGCCACGGCGCAGGTTTTGCCCGCCCAGGTGCCGAAGGCCAGCGACAGCAGCGCCATCCCAATCAGCCAGAGGCCGTAGCGCAGAATCACGGCCATGCTGCAGCCGGATTCAATCTGCGACACCAGCTCGGCAATCACAAACGGAATGATGCATTCGAGCACCACCTCAAACGACACCAAAACCGGTGTCGCCAGCGAGGCCTTACGGTATTCGCGCACACTCTCCGCGATTTTTCGAAGCATTCGGAACATACGGATTCTCCCTGTCTTTTCGCTGAAAATTTACGGTCTGCCAAGGTCAGGCCCTTGCATTATACCGCAAACGATGAAAATTTGCAAGCCGCGAAAGGAGGAATTTGCGGGAAAGAGGTACCCGGAAACGCACAAGAAAAACCGGCCGCCCGCGGGCGGCCGCTTTTTCTTGTGCGTTTATTGTGTGCTTGTTGTGCACCCATTGTGCGCTCTTTGCGTGTTTTTTGTGCGTCGGTTGTGGGTCCCGTATGCCGATGCGCGGTCAGCGCTCCTCCCGGAAATAGGGCAGGCCGAGATGCGCCGGCGGGAGATTTTCCCGTTTCTTGCGGATGCTCACAACGATCAGCACGAGAATGGTCACCACATAGGGCAGCATCTGAATCAGCGGGAGCATGGTCATCGGCACGTTGATATAGTTGAACAGAATATACAGTGCGCCGAACAGATAGGAGCCGATGATGGCCATAATCGGCTTCCAGGTGGCGAAGATGACGATGGCAATGGCCAGCCAGCCGCGGTCACCGAAGCCGTTATTCGACCAAATACCGTTGCTGTAGTCCATGATGTAAAACAGACCGCCGAGGCCCGCAATCATACCGCCGATGCAGGTGGCCAGGTACTTGCAGCGCGTCACGCTGATGCCGGCCGCGTCCGCCGTGGCCGGGTTTTCACCGACCGCACGCAGGTGGAGTCCGCCGCGCGTCCGCCTCAGGAAAATGCTGACGGCGATTGCGATGATCACCGCGAGATAGACCATGAAGCCGCTCTTTCCGAAGGGAAGCGTCGTCCGGTACGCCTTGGCGATTTTGGGCAGCGCCAGGTAGGGCACCTCGCTCTTGACGATCTTGATGAGCGAACCGCCGAAGAAGTTGCCGAAGCCGACACCGAAGGTTGTGATGGCGAGGCCCGTGAC
>URYX01000219.1 GCA_900552225.1 uncultured Oscillospiraceae bacterium
GGACAACGGTAGCGGCGGTGACGATGGTGATAACAACAACGCCGGCGACAAGGACAACACTGGCGACAACGAAGGCCCGAGCAGCGGAGACGCGAACAACCTGCTCCTGTGGTTGGCCATGCTCGTGGTCAGCGGCGGCGCTGTGATTGGCGCGACGGTTGCCGGCAAAAAGAAGATGCAGAGCAGATAACGGAATCGGGTATTCCCCGTCCTGCTGCCTGAGCACAACAAAGTACAAAAAAGCGCCGTAGTCATACGGCGCTTTTTTGCGGGCTTAAACCCATTGGGGATAGTTTGAGGAGGCACACTTCCGTTGCGAAGTGTGCCTCCTGCCGTATCTGCGGTATTTTACAGTGTGGCGGCCATGACCGCCTTGATGGTGTGCATCCGGTTTTCCGCCTCATCGAACACCAGCGAGCGTTCACTTTCAAACACCTCGTCGGTCACCTCCATCGCCTCGCGCCCGAACGCGTGCCCCATTTCCGCGCCGACGGCGGTCCTGAGGTCGTGGAACGCGGGCAGGCAATGCATGAATACCGCCTGCTCCCCCGCCCGCTCCATCAGCGCCGCATTGACCTGATAGGGCGCCAGATCGCGGATACGCTCGGCCCACACCTCCGCGGGCTCTCCCATGGAGACCCACACATCGGTATACACCACATCCGCACCCGCCACCGCCGCGGGGTCCTCCGAGAACGTCAGCACGGCGCCGGTTTCGGCCGCAATCATGCGGCACTGCTCCACCAGTGCCCGGTCGGGGAAATAGGCCTGCGGTGCACAGGCGGTGAACTGCATCCCCATTTTGGCGCAGCCCACCATCAGCGAATTGCCCATGTTATAGCGGGCGTCCCCCATATACACCAGCCGACGGCCGCGCAGTGAGCCGAAGTGCTCGTAAATCGTCAGAAAATCCGCCAGAATCTGCGTCGGGTGGAACTCGTTGGTCAGTCCGTTCCACACCGGGACACCCGCATAGTGCGCGAGCTCCTCCACGATGCTCTGCGCATAGCCGCGGTACTCGATCCCGTCAAACATCCGGCCGAGCACGCGCGCGGTATCTGCAATGCTCTCCTTTTTCCCGATCTGCGAGCCGGCGGGATCCAGATAGGTCACGCCCATTCCGAGGTCGCGCGCCGCCACCTCAAACGCGCAGCGGGTGCGCGTGCTGGTTTTTTCAAAAATCAGTGCAATCTGCTTCCCCTCGCACAGGCGGTGGGGCTCCCCCGCCTTCTTCTGCCGCTTGAGCTCGGCCGCCAGCTGCAGCAGCTCTCCGAGCTCCTCCGGTGTGAAATCGAGCAGCTTCAAAAAGCTTCTTCCCCGCATCGGCATCCGTCATTCCTCCCGTCACAGCACCTTCGATAAAAACGTCTTCAGGCGTTCGCTCTGCGGATGGCCGAACAGCTTCTCCGGCGTGTTCTCCTCCGCAATGATTCCCTCATCGACAAACATCACGCGCTTTCCGACCTCGCGGGCGAAGCCCATCTCATGGGTCACCACCACCATGGTCATGCCCTCATGCGCCAGCTCCTTCATCACGTCGAGCACCTCCCCGACCATTTCGGGGTCGAGCGCCGAGGTCGGCTCATCGAACAGCATGACCTCCGGCTCCATGCACAGTGCCCGGACAATGGCAATCCGCTGCTTCTGTCCGCCCGACAGCTGCGCCGGATAGGAGGCAGCCCGGTCGGCCAGTCCCACCCGGGCGAGCAGCGTCATTGCCTTCTGCTCCGCCGCCTCGCGCGGCACCTTCTTCAGCATCATGGGAGACACCGTCAGATTCTGCAGCACCGTCATATGCGGAAACAGGTTGAACTGCTGGAACACCATGCCCATCTTCATGCGCTGGCGGTTGATGTCCGTGTGCCGGTCGGTCAGCTCGACGCCGTCGAGCCAGACCCGCCCGGCGTCCGGCTGCTCCAGCAGGTTGAGGCAGCGCAGAAACGTGGATTTGCCGCTTCCCGACGGCCCGATGACGCAGACCACGTCGCCCTTGTCGATTTCGGCGGTGATGCCCTTCAGCACCTCCCGCCCGTGGAAGCTCTTATGCAGATTTTCAACGCGTATCACTTTTCCCGAGCCTCCTCTCCAGCATACCGAGTCCCTTGGTCAGCAGAATGACGATGACCAGATAGGTCAGCGCCACCACAAACAGGGGATTGGCGGCATCGTAGGTCGTGTTGCGGATCAGGTTCCCGGCCCGCGTCAGATCCTGCACCGCCACGTAGCCGGCCACCGCCGTCTCCTTCAGCAGGGCAATCATCTCGTTGCCGATGGCGGGCAGGATGTTCTTCATGGCCTGCGGCAGCACAACCTTGACCGTCGCCTGCAGCCGTGACATACCGAGGCTCCGTCCGGCCTCCATCTGCCCCGGGTCCACCGCACCGATGCCGCTGCGCATCAGCTCTGCCATATAGGCGCCCGAGTTGATGCCGAAGGTGACAATGCCGACCACCAGCCCCTCGGAGGACACCAGCACGATAAAATAGAAAATCAGCAGCACCACCACCACGGGGATGCCGCGGATCACCGTCGTATAGAGATCGCACAGCCAGCACAGCGGCCTCATCCACGGGTTGCCCTCGCCGCAGTATTTGATGACGGCGATGCAGGCGCCGATGGCGATGCCGATCACCAGCGCGCCAAGCGTAATCACCAGCGTGTTGAGCAGCCCGTCCACCAGCAGCATATAGCGATCCTCTTCAAGAAAGGTGGAGCGCAGCTTTTCGAGCCACTGCGCCCAAAAGCCGACTCCTTCGGACAGCGTGAACATTCTCTCACCTCTTTCGGTATTTCTGCGAAGGCGGGCAGACAAAGCAATCGGGGTACAACCGTTTCGGAAACGGAATATTTTCCCGTTTGGT
>URYX01000220.1 GCA_900552225.1 uncultured Oscillospiraceae bacterium
GCGCTGCGCGCGGGCAAGAATGTGCTGTGCGAGAAGCCGGCTGCCCGTACCTATGAGGAAGCGCTCGAAATGCAGAAGGTGCAGCACGAGACCGGTAAGGTGCTGAACATCGGCGTGGTCAACCGTTTCAATGACAGCGTCAACCGTATCCGTGATTACATCAACGAGGGCAAGCTCGGTGAAATCTATCATGTGTACATCAGCTTCCGGGCTCACCGCTCCATCCCGGGCCTCGGCGGTGCCTTTACCACGAAGGCTATTGCGGGCGGCGGCGCACTGATCGACTGGGGTGTGCACTTCCTCGACATCGTGATGTACTGCTGCGGCGACCCGAAGCCGCTGACGGTGACCGGCGAGACCTTCTGCAAGCTCGGCAAGGACATGGAGAACTATGTCTACACCGATATGTGGGCCGGCCCTCCGAAGTACGACGGTGTCTACGATGTGGATGACTCCGTGGCCGGTCTGGTGCGTACTACCGGCCCGGTGCTGACGATCAACGGTGCCTGGGCGCAGAACATCGGAGAGAGCGAGATGTTCATCGACTTTATCGGCACCAAGGCGGGTATCCGTCTGCAGTACGGCAAGGAGTTCACCGTCTATACCACGGAGAACAACGCGCTGGTGTCCTATACGCCCGAATTCACGATGCGCAACCACTTCGAGAACGAGATCAACGCCTTCATCGATTGCATCAAGACCGGCAAGAAGCTGCCGTCTCACATCGATACGGCAATCATCACCGCGCAGATGATGCAGGCGCTCTACGATTCCGCCGAGCAGCATCGCGAGATTGTACTGTAAGCAAGTGGTATCTGACAGACGGAATAGGGGGAAGTTAGTATGGCATATTTTTCCATCGGTATTATGGCGGACTCCCTGCTGCTGCCCTTCAAGGAGAGCATTCAGAAGAGCCGTGAGCTGGGAGCGGACGGCGTACAGCTGTATGCGGTTTCGGGAGAGATGGCTCCCGAGCAGCAGACGGCGGCGACCATTGCCGAAAAACGCAGCATTCTGAACGATAACGGGCTGGAGGTTTCCGCGCTGTGCGGAGACCTCGGCGGTCACGGGTTTGCCATTGCGGCGGACAATCCGCAGAAGGTGGAGCGCTCCAAGCGCATTGTGGATCTGGCGCTGGAGCTCGGCTCTCATGTGGTGACGACGCACATCGGCGTGATTCCGGAGGACGACACCTGCGCCCAGTATGCGGTGATGCAGGAGGCGTGCAATCAGCTGGCGGAGTATGCACATCAGAACGGCGCATGGTTTGCCATCGAGACCGGTCCGGAACCGGCGGTGCGCCTGCGCAAGTTCCTGGACAGTCTGAGCTCCAAGGGTGTCGGCGTCAACCTTGACCCGGCCAACCTTGCGATGGTGACGGATGACGATCCGGTGGCGGCGGTGCATACGCTGGCCCCGTACATCGTGCACACGCACGCCAAGGACGGGCTGCTGCTCAAAAAGGTCGATCCGAAGATTATCTACGACTTCTTCGCGGAGGGCGGCATCGGGGATCTGCGCCTGGATGAGTATTTCAAGGAAGTGCCGCTCGGGCAGGGACTGGTGAATTTTGACGCCTATCTGGCGGCTCTGCGCGAGATCGGATACCATGGGTATCTGACCATCGAGCGCGAATGCGGCGCGGATCCGGCGGCGGATATCCGCATGGCGGTGGAATTCCTGCGCAGCAAGGACAAATAAGAGAAACAGGCAAAGAGGAACGGGTCATGAGGAAATACGGAATATTGCTGATCGGCTGCGGGCATATCGGCAATGAGCATATTGCGGATATGTACTACCGCGACGATGTGCACTTTGTCGGCGTGGTGGATTGCCATGAGGAGACGGCGCAGCTGACGGCACGCAAATACGGGGTGCCGGAATATGGTACGGATTACCGTCCGTTTTTGAAGCGCGCGGATGTGGACATTGTCATCATCGCCACGTATACCTCGACCCACCTCTCGATCCTGAAGGACTGCCTGGCGGCCGGCAAGCATGTGCTGTGCGAAAAGCCGATGGCCAAAACGGCGGAGGAGGGCGCGGAGTTTGTCCGCGAGGTGCGCGCTCATCCGGAGTGCAAGGTGCTGATTGCGCATATTCTGCGGCACAATGCCTCCTACATCCGTATCCGTGAGCTGATTCAGAGCGGGGTCATCGGTGAGCTGAAGCTGATGCGCATGGTGCAGAATCATCATGTGATGAATCCGGCCCGTTACGGGCGTCTGCTGGCGGATTGCACACCGCTGGTGGACTGCGGCGTGCACTACATCGATGTGATGCAGTGGTTTTCGGGAGCCTCCGTCTGTGAGGTGTCGGGCATCGGGACCTCCATCGATGCGAACCTGCCGGGACACAATTACACGATGGCCACCTTCCGGCTGACGGATGGCTGCGTCGGCTATTACGAGGCGGGATGGAGCTGCTCAACGGCTTCACAGAATCTCAAGGAATTTATCGGAACCCGGGGACGGATTGCACTGACGCTGTGCGACAACCGTCCGGATAACCGTGAGGAGGGCGACCTCATTCAGGTGTATCACAGTGATACCGGTGTTTATGAGACCATTAATCTGGAGAGCCGCTACAAAAACATGTACCTGCAGATGCAGACGCTGTTTGAAATGATCGAAACGGGGGACGAGGGCTCCCCCACGCTGGAGGAGGCCTACAGTGCACTGCGTGTGGCACTGAGGGCCGACGAAGCCATCCGCACGAGACAGGTGCTGCCGGTGGAAACCGTGTGACGGTGCCGGATGGATTGCGGCCAAATATTTATTTGTGGAAAATCCCCGGAGAGACTTCTTGACAGAAGGGCTCTCCGGGGATTTTCGGATTTGGTCAAAGATTGGTATTCCGGG
>URYX01000221.1 GCA_900552225.1 uncultured Oscillospiraceae bacterium
ATACGAGATGTAGAGAGGTCTCGTGCGCTCGGAGATGTGTATAAGAGACAGGGGATCCGCTGAAGGCGTTCGGAACGGCCATGGTGAGCCGGGACTACAGCAAGCCGATTCGGGAGCAGTTAGACAACATGGTGGCGCAGATTGTCGCCGGCTGATGCTGCAGGCTGAAACAGACAGGAGGAAAACGGATGGCGGCGGAACTTGCCTATTTACGCACGCCGGTGGCCCGGGCCGTACAGCGGATCGGCCGCGGCATTGCGGGATGGCCCAAACGCACGGGGCAGGCTCTGCGGCGGATGGGACTGGCCCTGTGGCACGGTATTTGTGCCGTCGGGCGGACGGTACGTGAGCTGTGGCGGGCCCTGGTTCACGGCGATGCCTTCACGAGGATGTCCTTTCTGCTGATGGGCTGCGGCTGTCTGCGCCGCGGGCAGGTCGTGAAGGGCTTGCTGTTTCTGTTGGCGGAGGCGGCCTTTCTGGCGTATATGGTGGGCTTCGGTGCAGGCTATCTGATGAAATTCGGTACGCTCGGAACAGAGGTCACCGGCCGCGTCTGGGACGAGGAAGCGCAGATTTACCGCTATACGGCGGGCGATAACTCGGTACTGATTTTGCTCTACAGCGTGGTGACGCTGCTGTTCTGCGCCGGCTTTTTGTGGCTGTATGTGCGCAGCGTGCGGGCATGCTACCGGGCCGAGCGCACGGCCCGTACCGGAGAACGGCTGCCGACGCTGCGGGAGGAGTGGCGTGCGCTGCTGGACGAGCGGTTTCATGTCACGCTGCTGACCGTACCGACCCTGCTGATCGCGGCGTTTACCGTGCTGCCGATTCTGTTCATGATTTTGCTGGCCTTTACGAATTTTGACAGCGCCCATCAGCCACCCGGCAACCTGTTTACGTGGACGGGGCTCGAAACCTTCCGGGGCCTGCTGTGGGATGACCCCGTCAAGTCGTATACACTGTGGAAGCTGCTCGGCTGGACTCTTGTATGGGCAATTTTCGCAACGCTGACCAATTATATCGGCGGGATACTGCTGGCGCTGCTGATTCAGCAAAAGGGGCTTCGCCTGAAAAAGCTGTGGCGCACGCTGTTTGTGGTGACGATTGCCGTGCCCCAGTTTGTGACGCTGCTGCTGATGTCCAAGCTGCTGGCGGATCAGGGCACGGTCAATCAGCTGCTGCAGGCCTGGGGGCTGACGGCGGAGCCGGTGCATTTTCTGACCGATGCCACGCTGGCCCGGATTACCGTCATTGCGGTCAATCTGTGGGTCGGCATCCCGTATACCCTGCTGATCGCCACGGGAATCCTGATCAACGTGCCGGAGGAGCTGTATGAGAGCGCCCGTATCGACGGCGCGGGGCCGGCCCGCGTGTTTTTCCGCATCACGCTGCCCTATATGCTCTATATCACCACGCCGTACCTCATTACGCAGTTCGTGGGGAATATCAATAACTTCAATCTGATTTTCCTGCTGACCGGCGGAGAGCCGGCCACACTGGAATATTTCCGCGCGGGCAAGACCGATCTGCTTGTGACCTGGCTGTATAAGCAGACGGTGAATTTTCAGAACTATAACCTGGCGGCGGCCATCGGAATTCTGGTGTTTATCCTGTCGGCGGTCTTTTCGCTGACGGTGTACCACGCTTCCGGCTCATCCCGGCGGGAGGGGGAATTTGCATGAGGGGAGAGCGTTCCCGCCGGAGGGTCCGGCTGGGGCTCAGCTATGTGCTGCTGACCGTGCTCGGTCTGCTGTGGCTGCTGCCGATCGGGTGGCTGATTGTGCTGTCGTTTCGCGGCGATACCACGGGGGCCTATACGCCGTATCTGTGGCCGGAGAGCTTCACGCTGCGCAATTACCGGGAGCTGTTTACGGATACCGCGCTGTTTCCCTATCCGCGGTGGTTTTCCAATACGCTGCTTGTGGCCGTCTGCACCTGCGTGCTGTCTACCCTGATGGTGCTCAGCATCAGCTATGCCTTTTCGCGGCTGCGGTTCCGCGCGCGCGGAGCCATGATGAATATCGGCCTGATTCTCGGGATGTTTCCCGGGTTCATGGCCATGGTCACGGTATACCACCTGCTCAAGGCCATCGGCCTGGAGCAGTCGCTGGCCGCCCTGGTGCTGGTCTATTCCTCGACGGCATCGCTGCAGTATTTCGTGGCCAAGGGCTTTCTGGATACGCTGCCCTATTCGCTCGATGAGGCGGCCCTGATCGACGGGGCCACGCGCAGCGACATATTCCGGAAGATCATCCTGCCGCTGTCCCGCCCGATGGTGGTGTATACGGCACTGACCTCCTTTATGGCCCCGTGGGTGGATTTCATCTTCGCCAGCGTCATCATGAAGGATAATTATCAGAACTACACGATGGCGGTGGGACTGTATCAGATGCTCACGCGGGAAAACGTATCGCGCTATTTCACCCGGTTCTGTGCCGGCGCGGTGCTGGTGGCGATTCCGATCACCCTTTTGTTTATCCGGATGCAGAAGTATTATGTCGAGGGCGTGACGGGCGGCGCGGTGAAGGGCTGAGACGCTTTGCACCGGTGCTTGCCAAGCGGCCGCCGATGTGCTATACTGTATCCCGCAAAGGCGGTGAACGGGTATGGAGGAATGCGCATACTGCCTGTACGGCGAGTATGACGGGGAAGCAGGCGAGTATGTCTGCGGTGCGGCCATGGACGAGGACGAATACGGGCAGCTGTACGAATCCCCCTACGGCAGGCGGCAGCATTGCCCCTGCTTTCGTCCGGGAGACGAGTATACCGTCGTGCGGCATCAAAACTGAATCGACCGATCCGTCGCACCGGAGCTTCTCTACGGCTC
>URYX01000222.1 GCA_900552225.1 uncultured Oscillospiraceae bacterium
CCTGATCCGCGAAGATTTCTTCGCCGTCCACGCCGTCGGTGTAACGCACGGTGTACTTGTCTTCCTCGTCGTCGGGAGTGCCGTTGTTATTCCTGTCTTCCTTCCAGACGGCGGTGTAGGTGGCGTTTCCGGTCACGGTATCGGCCACCGTGGGATTCCAGCCGCCGAACACATAGCCCTCGCGCGTCGGGGTGCCGTTGAAGGCCGGAGTAGCGGTGCCGGACAGGAGGTTTTCATAGACCTGATCCGCGAAGATTTCTTCGCCGTCCACGCCGTCGGTGTAACGCACGGTGTATCTTGCGCGCGTATCTTCGTGCGTGATATCGATATATACCGGTGCGCTCGAGCTCACATAACGCCAGCTATTGCCGTCATGGAACCAGGCCACCTCGGTCGTCGTCGTCTCGGGATACTTCAGATAGTGCGTTCCGACCGTGGTGCCCAGGTCGTCGTTGTACGCATTCAGATGCGCCGTATGATCGACCGTCATGATGCACATCCATCGATAGCTGCTGACCGGCGCATTCGAATTCCGGCCGTCGTTCTTCACGACTTCTCCGAAGGAATAGCCGTTCGGAACATCGGTCAGATAGTCATACCATGCACCATGGTCGTTCAGGCTTTCTTCACACCAGAGATAGACCGCACCCTCGCTGGGGCTTGTTGTGTTGACGCGGTTGTGAAAACGTCTTGCGTCCGCTTCCGTCGGGCCGGCCGGCTTCTCATCCGGATCCCTGACGGTTACGGTGTAGCGCACCGTGCCCTTGAACCACTGCGCATTCTTGTTTGTAAACGGATTGGGGCTTTGGCTGAAGGTGTAATAATAGCTGATCGTCACAACCGTCGTGCCGAGGCCATTCGGCGTGACGGCAACCTGCAAAGCGTCTGCGCCGTGAAAGGCTCCGCCTTCCCAGGTGCCGATGCTGAAGCCGCCCTCCTTAACGGCGGCCACGCCCGGATTGCTCGACGAGGCCGTTACGCCGCAGTATGCCATCGCATTGTAGGTATAGCCATTTATTGTAGTCGTCGGCATGGTCTTCAGCAGGATGTCGCCTTCCCCCAAATACTTGGTGGTGCTTGCCGTACTATTGAGGCCGGGTTGGATCGCATCTTGGTTTTTGATCTCGCTGACGCTCCTCGTTACGCCCCAGTCGCCGGCTTCCGCATATGCAGTCATCGGCACCAGGCTCACCAACAGGCAGAGAGCCAAAAGCAATGCCATTGTTCTCTTTTTCATACATCTACCCTCTCCCTTTTCACTTGCTCTCTGTAGCTTGAACGCTTTCTTTAAGGTTTTATGGTTTAATTTTACCTCAGACAGTTTCAGCTTGTCAAGCTGTAGAGTGTGAAAATGTAAATTTTCACATATATTACAAGGAAATTTTAACGATTTTGCAGTTTCCTGTGCGGGTGTTGCATCCCGGCGGAAAGTGTGGTAGGATAGACGGGTACTTCCCGCCGGGCGGGCGGGGAAAACGGGCGATAAGGAGAGCATCGGAGATGGAATCGGTATTCGGGCCGGCGGATATTTTGCTGCCGGAATGTGCCATGGAAACGTGGTCGGTGGTGGCGTGCGACCAATTTACCGCGCAGCCGCGCTATTGGGAGCAGTGCGACGCGCTGGTGGGAGAGGCTCCCTCGTCGCTGCGGCTGATTTTGCCGGAGGCGTTTCTCGGGGATCACGATGAGGAGCGGATTGCGGCGGCCGACCGCCGGATGGAGGAATATCTGCATGCGGGAATTTTTCGGGAATACCCGCAGTCGATGATTTATGTGGAGCGCGAGACCTCGACGGGCGTGCGCCGCGGAATCGTCGGCGCCGTGCGTCTGGCCGACTACGATTACCGTAAGGGCAGCCGCGCCGCCGTCCGCGCGACGGAGCAGACCGTGGCCGAGCGCATCCCGCCGCGCGTGCGCATCCGCCGGGGCGCCTGCCTCGAGCTGCCGCACGTGATGCTGCTGATGGACGATCCGACGGATGCTGTCTGCGGGCGGCTGAGCCGCAGCAGGGAGCAGATGGAGTGTGTGTACGACTTTGAGCTGATGCAGGGCGGCGGCCGTATCCGCGGCTGCCTTCTGCCGCGGGAGCTGCAGCGGGAGACAGAGGCGGCGCTGGAGGCGCTGCGGCATCCGGACGGCCTGCTGCTGGCGGTCGGAGACGGCAACCATTCGCTGGCGGCCGCCAAGGAGTGCGCGGCCGGCGGCGGGGAGCGGGCGCAGTATGCGCTGGCGGAGGTGGTCAATATTCACGACCCGTCGCTGATATTTGAGCCGATTTACCGGGTGATCCGCGGGGCGGAGCCGGAGGTGCTGGCGGAGAAGGTGCGCTGCGCGCTCGGTACGGCCGCCGACGGGCAGCGCGTGACGCTGGTGCTGGGGGAGCGGGAGGAGACGCTGTGCATCCCGCCCACCTCACAGCTTACGGTCGGCAGCGTGCAGAATGCGCTGGACGGCCTTGTGCGCGAATGCCCGGAGCTTACGGTGGACTATATCCACGGGGAGACGGCGGTGCGCGAGCTGTGCCGGGACGGCGGCTATGTGGGGCTGCTGTTTGACGGTATGAGGAAGGAGGAGCTGTTCCGGGCGGTGAGCGCGGACGGCTGCCTGCCGCGCAAGACCTTTTCCATGGGGCACGCGGAGGACAAGCGGTACTATCTGGAGGCGCGCCGTATCCGCTGAAGCGGAGGAGGACGGTCTTAAGAAGCGGGCTGCGATGTCTGATAAAAGCTGCCGGGAAATGCGCGCGGTGGCCGTAAGACGATTCTTGCACATATTAAAGCCATAGATATCGACAGGGATTTCCGTGGTGTGTGCGCACAAATTGA
>URYX01000223.1 GCA_900552225.1 uncultured Oscillospiraceae bacterium
GTTCCCCTGTCAAAAAGTTCAAGCAGAATTTCGCTGATTTCCCGCGCACGCTGCATGGTGGGGTTCTGTGCCGTATACAGAAAGCTGCGCTCCACCGGTATTTTGTGCCGGAGAAAGTACTGCCGTCCGTACTCCCCGACAACGAAAAATTTCGTGTCGGGATGCTCCGTGCGCATCCTCTCGGCCTCTTTCAGCACATTCTGATTGTACATACCGGCCAGTCCCTTATCGGCCGTAATTACCAGGCAGGCATAGGTGCCGTTCAATACGGGTTCTCCGTCCTCCGGGTAAAAATAATGGCTTTTCACATCCTTGACCGTGCGGAAAATACGCTTGATTTCACTTTTCAGGGCCTCAAAATACGGCCTTGTTCTGTCGAGCTCCGACTTTGCCTTACGCATTTTGGTGGAGGCAATCAGATACATGGCATTGGTGATCTTCTGCGTATCGCGCACGCTCTTGATGCGGTCCTTCAGTTCTTTCGTGTTTGCCATAGTCTGCGCCTCAGCTTTCGGCCTTACGGACAAAATTCCGGGCAAACGCGAGAATGGCTTGGCGATCACCGTCATCGGTCTGTCCCGTGCGGTCGATCTTTTCGCAGATATCGGAAAGCTGCGTCCCGGCCGCCTCCAGCAGACTGCGGCTGACCGACGGTATAGCGTCCGGCGGCACATCGGCAAAGACGTGTCCGAGCGCCGCCGTCAGCAGGATCACCTGCTCATGCTGGCTGTAGGGGTGATACTGCGCCTGGCGCAGCAGGCGCATCAGTCCCTGTCCATAGCGCAGCTGCCGTTTCGTCATTTCGTCAAGATCGCTTGAAAACTGCATGAACACTTCCATCTCGCGGTATTGCGCAAGGTCGAGACGGATGGCGCCCGATGCCTTTTTCATGGCTTTTGTCTGCGCCGCGCCGCCCACACGCGAAACCGAAAGACCGACATTAACGGCGGGGCGCTGACCCGCATGGAACAGGTCGCTTTCGAGAAAGATCTGACCGTCGGTGATGGAAATGATGTTGGTCGGGATATATGCCGACACATCGCCCGCCTGCGTCTCCACGATCGGGAGCGCCGTCATGCTGCCGCCGCCGAGCGCGTCGGACAGGTGCGCCGAACGCTCCAGCAACCGGGAATGAAGATAGAACACATCGCCCGGATAGGCCTCACGGCCGGGCGAACGCTCCAAAAGCAGGCTGAGTGTGCGGTAGGCGATGGCATGCTTGGACAGATCGTCGTACACGATGAGCACATCCTGTCCCCTGTGCATGAAATACTCGCCCATTGCACAGCCGGCATAGGGAGCGATGTATTGCAGGGTGGCCGCGTCGCTTGCCGTGGCCGCAACCACAACGGTATATTCAAGGGCACCGCGACGGCGCAGCGTTTCCACAAGCTGTGCCACCGAGGAGGCCTTTTGCCCGATGGCAACATAGATGCAGACGGTGTTTTTGCCTTTCTGATTGAGGATCGTATCCAGTGCAATGGCGGTTTTACCGGTCTGGCGGTCACCGATAATCAGCTCCCGCTGACCGCGGCCGATCGGAAACATGGAATCGACGGCAAGCAGTCCCGTTTCCATCGGCGTGTCAACGGGCTGGCGCTCAATGATGCCGGGGGCGGGACGTTCCATGGGGTAGTAAGCCTCAGCGGCGATATCCCCCGCATCGTCGATCGGCTGTCCGAGCGCGTCGATCACACGCCCCAGAAAACCGTCGCCCACCGGAATGCCGGCCGTTTTTTGGGTACGGCGCACGGTGCTGCCCTCCACGATTTCACTCTCGTCACCGAAAACCACGCATCCGATCTCGGTCTCCTGCAGATCGAGCACCATACCCTTGATACCGCATTCAAACAGCACAATTTCACCGTATTCCGCTCCGCCGAGACCGCTTAGGGTGGCAATGCCGTCACCGACCGTCAGTACCGTTCCCACCTCATCGGCGCAGGGAACCGCCTCAAAGGTGTCGATGGTCCGGCGAATCAGCGATATGACATCACCCGACGTCTTCGCCGTCTGTGCGAGCTTTTCTTTCAGCTGGCGGAGCTTTCCCTCCGGTGTCCAGTCGAATATCTCGTCGGCCGGGCCGTCGGCATTACCGCCGACCGTCAGGCGAAAGCCGTGCTGTACGGTCTCATCGCGTTTGAAAACAAGAGAAACAGGCTTTTGATGCGTATCCGCCAGATACTGCTCCAACCGGGCTTTCTGTTCCTCGGTCGGTTCGGACTGACCGTACAGAAAGGCAATCAGTCCGTTTTTCGGAGATTCCATCGGTCAGCCCTCCTTTTCCGCCTTGCTGAGAAAGCTCTCGATGGGGTCGGCATCGGCGGCAAACGCTTTATCCATGGCGGCTGCAACCATTTCTTCAATCTCACTGCCCGCTTTGGCGAGAATCTTTTCCTTTTCCGCCTCGGCCTCTCTCCGGACCTTCAAAAGCAGCTCCGCCTTTTCCGCCTTTGCGTTCTCGAGGCAGGCATCGGCTGCCCGTTTGGCCTCCTCGGCGGCTTTTCTTTTCATAGCGGCAATCTCCGCCTCGGCCCCTTTCAGCCGTTCGGCATACTGCTGCCGCTCCGCCTCCGCCTCGGCCTTTTCCGCCTTAGCCGCCGTATCCATCCCGGCATAATAGGCCTTGCGCTTTTCCATAAAATCCTTTACGGGCTTATACAGCAGCAGATACAGGCCGCCCGCAAGGATCAGAAAATTGAACAGATGCAGAAGAATCTGCTGCCAGTCAATGTTCAACGGCACACCCATGAAAATCCCCTCCTTACAGAACGAAGATGATCAGGATTGCAATGATCAGCGCATAAATGATGGC
>URYX01000224.1 GCA_900552225.1 uncultured Oscillospiraceae bacterium
CCTTGATCTCCTGCGTGCGTCCCTGATTCCAGAACTGCGTGCCGATGTAGCCGCAGGTACGGCGCGCCACGTTCATCTTGTCCTGGTCGGTATTGCCGCACTGCGGGCACTTCCAGATCAGCTTGCCGTCCTCCTCGACGATCTGAATCTCCCCGTCGTAGCCGCAGACCTGGCAATAGTCCGATTTGGTGTTCAGCTCGGCGTAGATGATGTGATCGTAGATGAACTTCATCACCTGCAGCACCGCCTCGAGGTTGTTCTGCATATCCGGCACCTCGACATAGCTGATAGCGCCGCCGGGTGACAGATGCTGGAACTGCGCCTCGAACCGCAGCTTTTCAAACGCGTCAATCTTTTCCGTCACATGCACGTGGTAGCTGTTTGTGATGTAGCCCTTGTCGGTCACGCCCTCGATGATGCCGAACCGGCGCTGCAGACACTTGGCAAATTTGTAGGTCGTGGACTCCAGCGGCGTCCCGTACAGCGAGAAGTCGATGTTGTGCTGCGCCTTCCAGCGGCGGCAAGCCGCGTTCATATACTCCATCACGTCCAGCGCAAACGGCGTGGCCGACGGGTCGGTGTGGCTCTTGCCGGTCATATACTTCACGCACTCGTACAGTCCCGCATAGCCGAGTGAGATGGTGGAATAGCCGCCGTACAGCAGCTTGTCGATCGGCTCGCCCTTCTTCAGGCGGGCACAGGCCCCGTACTGCCACAGAATCGGAGCCGCATCGGACAGCGTCCCCTTCAGCCGCTCGTGACGGCACATCAGCGCACGGTGGCACAGCTCCAGCCGCTCGTCAAAAATCTTCCAGAATTTCTCCAGGTTGCCGCCGGACGACAGTGCGATATCCGGCAGATTCAGCGTCACCACGCCCTGGTTGAAGCGCCCGTAATACTTCGGCTGTCCGTTCTCATCCACATACGGCGTCAGGAAGCTGCGGCAGCCCATGCAGGGATAGCAGTGCCCCTCGCCGTTCTTGTCGATCTTCAGCTCCAGCATCTTCTTTTCACTGATATAATCGGGCACCATCCGCCGCGCCGTGCACTTGGCCGCCAGGCGGGTCAGATAGTAGTATTCGGAGTTGTCGTAGATATTATCCTCCTCCAGCACATAAATGAGCTTCGGGAAGGCCGGCGTCACCCACACGCCCTTTTCGTTCTTCACACCCTGATAGCGCTGCTGCAGCACCTCCTCGATAATCATGGCGAGGTCGTGCTTCTCCTGCTCGTTCTTTGCCTCGTTCAGGTACATAAAGACCGTGATGAACGGGGCCTGTCCGTTGGTCGTCAGCAGCGTCACCACCTGATACTGGATGGTCTGTACGCCGCGGCGCACCTCCTCCCGCAGGCGCTTTTCCACCATCTCGTCAAACTTGGCGGCCGACGGCTCCGCCCCGAGCTCCTCCATCTCGCGGCGCAAGTCGCGGCGGATCTTTTCGCGGCTGACCTGTACAAACGGCGCCAGATGCGTCAGCGAAATGGACTGCCCGCCGTACTGGTTGGAGGCCACCTGCGCCACAATCTGCGTGGCAATGTTGCAGGCCGTGGAAAAGCTGTGCGGCCGCTCGATCAGTGTGCCGGTGATGACCGTGCCGTTCTGCAGCATGTCCTCAAGGTTCACCAGGTCGCAGTTGTGCATATGCTGCGCATAATAGTCGGTATCGTGGAAATGGATAATTCCCTCGTTGTGCGCCTCCACAATATCCTGCGGCAGCAGGATCCGGTTGGTAATATCGCGGGACACCTCGCCCGCCATATAGTCGCGCTGCGTGGAGTTGACCACCGGATTCTTGTTGGAGTTCTCCTGCTTGGCCTCCTCGTTGTTGCATTCGATCAGGCTCAGGATTTTATCGTCCGTCGTGTTGGACTGACGCACCAGCGTGCGGGTATAGCGATAGGTAATATATGCCTTGGCCACCTCAAAGGCTCCGTGTGCCATGATCTGGTGCTCGACCATATCCTGCACCTCTTCCACGCTCGGAGAGCGGCCGAGCTGCTCACAGGACAGCACCACGCTCTCCGCGATCCGCTGAATCTGCGTCGGAGTCATCCGGTTTCCCTCGTCCACCGTGTCGTTGGCCTTGCTCACCGCCGTAATGATTTTTGTAATATCAAACACCGCTTCGGAACCGTTACGCTTGATAATTTTCATGGCTGACTCCTTTCACCGGCGTTTTCCCGCCGATTTGTTTCTATTGTTATCACACACAAGATATGCCATTCATATCGGGTGAGGCGATAACTACTATAGCATATCTTGTGGATTCCGTCAATTGATTTTTCCCTATTTCCCGAAATTCGGGGAATTCCACAAGAAACATTATGTTTTTCTACTATTCTGATGAAAGGGTTTTCCTTGCCCCCTCCGCCTCCGTTTTCCGGCCTCCTTTGCCCCGCATTTTCGTCCCCCTCCGCTCCCCGTTTTTGCACTCCCGGTTCCTCATTCCCGCGTTTGCCTATCTTCCCGTTCCCGCGCCCTCCCGGCTCCCCGTTTCCGCACCCCTGCTCCTTGCTTTTCGCTCCCTCCGTCCCCTCTCCCGACCTCGTACCGACTCTTCTCCCCCATGGCACCCCATCCGACGGCTCACTCCGGCCGCATCATCCCCGGTCCGCTCCGGCGAAACAATTCTCCTTGTAAAAGCCCCTCTCCGGCCCGCCCTCCCTCTGTCTTGGCCTCCGGCAAAACGCACCGTTCAGACAAAGCAAACGGGAGACAGACCGTTTCCGAGCCGGCCGTCCCCCGTTTGCTTCGTCTGAGCCTTATAG
>URYX01000225.1 GCA_900552225.1 uncultured Oscillospiraceae bacterium
GTTTCTATCAACTCTTACCAAAAAAACGATAATTCGTGATTTAGCCGGAATCCGGGCATAATTCTCGATAAGAATGCACAAACGGCCCCCGGACATGACTTCGGGGAGAAGAAATCATGTCCGGGGGCCTCCGACGGCTGCTCCGGCCGCCTTCAGGTCGATTCCCGCTCCACCAGACGCGGTGTCAGCGTAATATGCTGCGGCGGAATCACCTTATCCTTATTTTCAATCTGATTCAGCACCAGGCGGGCAGCGATTTCCCCCATATTGGCGTTGTTGGCATCCACCGAGGTCAGCGTAATCGGAAGATAATCGTCCAGCTGAATGTTGTCATAGCCCACCACGGCGCAGTCGCCCGGAATTGAGCGGCCGCTGTCACAGATGGCGCGGATGGTGGCATACGCAATTAGATCGTACAGGCAGAAAAAGCCCGTCACCTCCGGATGCTCCGTCATCAGGGCGGTCACCGATGCCCGCACATCGTCAAAGTTCTGCGAATTGTGGAGCACATATTCCGGACGGTATGGAAGCCCGTATAGCGCCAGCGCCTTTTTATAGCCGGCCAACCGCTGCTCGGACTGCGTCTCCGAGACCTCACCCGAGACAAACGCGATGCGGGTATGACCCTTTTTCACGAGGTGTTCCACCGCCAGGAAGGCGCCCTCCTCCATGTTGCTGCTGACATAGTTGACCTCCAGCCCGTCACAGGGAACGCCGCTGAGCACAAAGGGAATGTTGTCCTTGAGCAGAGACTGCAGCGTGCCTTTCAGCTCCTCAATATAGGTGGGCATCAGAATCACGCCGTCCACCTTGCCTCCCCGCAGCATACTGGTCAGATAAAACTTCTCCTTTTCCAGATTCTGGTTGGTCAGCCCGATCAGCAAATGGTAGCCGTGCTGACTCAGATAGGATTCGGCGCCTCCGACAATCTCGGAAAACAACGGGTTTCCCAAATCCGGCACAATGAGTCCGATGCTGTAGGTACGCCGGTTGGCCAGCCCCCGCGCCAGATAATTGGGATTATACTCCAGCTTCTGAATGCACTCCCGGATACGGTCGGCCGTCTCCTGCTTGATCCGCTTGTCCCCGTGAATGGCCAGCGACACGGTAGCCGTGGACACGCCGGCCATCTTGGCCACATCGTAAATAGTCACCTTCTGAGGCGTTTCCCCCGTCTTTTTATTCCCCATGCGTAAGCCCCCTGTCCGCCGCTTCTGCAGCTTCTTCTCTTTCTTTTTATATTCCTTAATGAATCGCATGACTTTGACGGCTTTTAAACTGTTTTAATTGCAGTATACGTCAATTGCGGGTAAATTTCAAGCACATTATCCGAAGGTCCGTAAAAAATTTCCGTTTTTTCTGATATCCCACCGAAAACGCCTGCAGGAATTGTGAATTTTGAGAACATTTCCGCCGCACAGATCCGGCCGCTTCCGAAGTCCGTCCCCGTCCCGACCTGTCGCACCGCGCCCGCCGTCTCCGTCCCGTTTCGGAAAATCCGCGCAAAAGCGGGGAATTTTCGTCCTCCCGAAGCAGCTCTCCCCCACTCCGCATATCGCCTCGCAGAGCCCCCCGCAATATTTTTTAAAAACTTCCCTTATAACTCTTGACATCCTCCGTGTCTTATGTATAATAATTATAGAAAGTGTTAGCTTTTCTTTTTTTGCTCCACTTTTTAAAGCGCTTAACTTCCAGGCTGCTTTCACCCATCAACAGATTTAGGAGGCACAAACCATGAAAAAACGTCCGCATGTTCTCGGCGCAATCGCGCTTCTGCTGGCTCTTGCCGTGCTGCTGAGCTGCTCCTGCAGCGGCAGCCCCGCAGCCTCGTCCGCGTCGAACCCCTCCGGCTCCGATCCCGACAGCAGCTCCGGCTACGATTCCCTGATCGACGGCCCCAAGACCTATGGCGACGATCCCATCATCGACATGAACGGCTACACCTTCACCATCGCGTCCCCCTGGCTTCCCGCCGTTGCCACCTCGCGCTCCACGCAGTTTGAGCAGCTGCTCCACGAGCGCATCAAGGAGGTCGAGAAGGCCTATAACTGCGACATCAAGATCGTGAAGTTCTGGGCGGAGCCGCAGGCCATGCAGCCGCGTATCCTCGCCAACGACAAGATTGCCGACATCATCGAGATGATGCCCGAGATGTATCTCCCCGCCTCTCAGTCCGGCTACATCGTCCCCCTGAACAAGCTGGAGGGAATCAATGTCAACGACCTGCGCTGGGTGGAGTCCTATACCCGGATGGCCACGATGGACGGCAACGTATGGGGCCTGCAGTTTACCCGGCCGCCCGAGGTGCGCGGCTGCGTATTCTTCAACAAGGATCTGCTGAAGAACAACGGCATCACCGAGGATCTCTATCAGCTGGTCGATGAGGGCAAGTGGGATTTCGATACCTTCCGCCGCATGGCCATGGCCTGCCTGAAGGATACCGATAACGACAACCGCTTCGACACCTTCGGCATCGCCACCCACGCCGCCATGCTGACCCGTGCCCTGATCGAAGCCAACGGCGGCCGCCTGGCCACGATGGTGGACGGCAAGGTGGTGGCCACCTACAACAGCCAGAATGTCATCAATGCTCTGAACTTTGCCGACACGCTGGTCAACGTCGATAAATCGTACAAGACCCATGACTACATGCTGTCGGAGGAGACCATCAACAACGGAGACGGCATCGACGATGTGGAGGCCTTCCTCAACGGCGAGGTGGCCTTCCTGATCTCCCAGTCCTGGAT
>URYX01000226.1 GCA_900552225.1 uncultured Oscillospiraceae bacterium
AACGACGGAACCCGCAACCACGAAATCGACATCGAGCTGCCCGGCAACACCCGCAATTTCGAGGGCGTTCTGTGCACCAACTGGCTCACCGAGCAGGAATACGCCTCGCAGTACGTCCCCTCCCCCTCCGCCTACAACGACGGGAAATGGCATACCTACCGCTTCGACTGGCATACCGACCCCAGGCGCGTCGATTACGCGGTGGACGGAAAAACGGTGCTGTCGGTCGATCACCACATTCCCACGGCCGCCGGACTGTTCAACGTCGGCGTATGGTTTCCGTGGGAGTGGTGCGGAGAGCCGGATTTTGACACGGCGCAGATGCTGGTCGATTGGATCCGGTATGAGCCGTATGACGAACCGTATGAGCCGTAAGCACGCCGCGAATCTCCTGCTTCATCGAAAAAGCGGGCCGCCGGATAAAACCGGCGGTCCGCTTTTTTCTGATTCCGTGTCGGAGAAGCCGCTTACAGCGAAGCCTGCAGAATCTCCAGAATATCCTGCTCCGTCAGCGGGGCCCAGGCCTCCTCCAGTCCTTCGTTCACGGCGATATGGTGCGCCATCTCGCTCAGGCGGCTCTCATCGATGCCGACCTGACGCAGATGCATCGGGATACCGAAAGATTCAAACAGCGCATAGGTGCTCCGGATCGTCTGCTCCGCGATTTCCTCGGCGGGCAGCGAGGCGTCGATGCCAAAGATATGCGTACCGAAGCTGACAAACCGCGGCAGCGTCCGTTCATTCAGGATATGCCGCATCCAGCGCGGCGTCAGAATGGCCAGACCCTCTCCGTGCGTGATGTCATAATATGCGCTGAGTGCGTGCTCCATCCCGTGGCAGGGCCAGCCGGACGGGCTGTTGCCGATGGAGAGAATGCCGTTGCAGGCCAGCGAGCAATCCACCATAAACTCGCCCCGCGCCTCATAATTGTCCGGCTCCTTCAGGGCAATCCGCGCGTTCCGGATCAGGCTCCGGATGGCCGCTTCGCACATGCCGTCCGCCAGCTCGGTATGGGAGGCACAGAAGTACTGCTCCATAATGTGGTTAATAGCATCCGCCGCCCCGGCCGCCGTCTGCTTTTTCGGCACCGAAAAGGTATAGCGCGGATCCAGCAGCGAGGCCACCGGGAACAGATGCGGATCCAGGTATCCCACCTTATCGTTGGTCTCCGTGCGGGAGATCACGCAGCCGCTGTCGTATTCCGATCCGGTAGCCGCCAGCGTCAGGACATCCACCAGCGGCAGCGCCCGTTCCGCCTTCACCCGGCCGATAATCAGATCCCACGGCTCTCCGTCGTACAGCGCCCCCGCGCAGATGGCCTTGGAGCAGTCCAGTACACTGCCGCCGCCGACCGCCAGCACCGCCTCGATGCCGTGCTCCTTGCACAGGCGAACGCCCTCCAGCACACTGGTGGAATACTTCGGGTTCGGCTCAATGCCGGACAGCTCCCACACCTCAAAGTCCGCAAGAAGCCGTTTTACCTCGTCATAAAGCCCGATTTTCCGGATGCTGCCGCCTCCGTAGGTCAGCAGCACCCGCCGGCCGAGAGGCCGCAGCACCTGCGGCAGCTGCTCCACGGCATTTTTCCCGAAAATCAGTCGGGTCGGGGTACAATAGGTAAAGTTTTCCATGATACTTTCCCTCCGTCCTTTTATTTCAGCGACAGTCCGTCGTGAAAGGCGCGGCCGACCGTCTCCCCGAGCACCACATAGGTGTTGTGGAACGGATCAAAGGTGATCGGACGCACCTTGGCAAGGTCTACATTGCCCTCGGCATCCAGTGCCCGCTCGTCCACACTGACGTTGACAATCTCACCGACCAGGCGTCCGGTCTCCGGATCATACTGCTTCAGACGGCATTCCACCGCAATGGCCAGCTCCTCAATCAGCGGCGCGTCCACAAATTCCGAGTGAACGGTGTGGAACCCGGCCCGAGCACACTTATCGGGCACAGAATTTCCGGACACCAGCCCCACATAATCACAGGCCGCGACATGCTCCGCGTCCGCCATACTGACCGTAAACGCCTTCCGCTTGAGCAGATCGGCGGTGGTCCTGTGTCCCGCGCTGATGCACAGTGACAGCTCCCGGTCATCGCTGATGCCGCCCCAGGCCGCATTCATGACGTTCGGCGTTCCGTCCTCTCCGTAGGCAGCCAAAATGAACACCGGCTGCGGATAGGTATACGGCTTTGCTCCCCAGTTTTTTCTCATAAAGCATTCCTCCGGTACCATTCATTTTTCAGGGTCTGCAGATAGTATACAGCTTAAAGTCAGGTTTAAGTCAAGAGGAATCCGAAAAAATTCACATGCGGTTCACAGAATTTCTCTCTGCACCCCGAAGATGCAAAAGGCCGGAAGCGCACGATGCGCTTCCGGCTGAGCAAAGTCTCCGGGCGGTTTATTTCAAAAAGCGGATTTTGCCGATCAGCGGCAGTTCCTTGGCGCGGCCCTGTACAGCATTGACGATGCCGATAATGGTCAGCGCCAGGAATCCGAGACTCACAAGCCAGCCTATCAGACTGAACAGTATCCCGACCACCGGAATAATGGAGAGGATTGCGTTCAAAATACCGAACGCCAAGCCCCAGATAAGCTCTACCAGGAACAGCAC
>URYX01000227.1 GCA_900552225.1 uncultured Oscillospiraceae bacterium
GCGGAGGCGTTTTCACCGGCCGCACCGAAGCCGAGCGACTTCTGATCGGTAATCAGACGGGCGCCGATGTTGGAGGTCATGATAATCACCGTGTTCTTGAAGTCCACACGGCGGCCCTGCGCATCGGTCAGAATGCCGTCATCCAGAATCTGCAGCAGCATGTTGAACACGTCGGGATGCGCCTTTTCGATCTCGTCGAACAGCACCACGGAATAGGGCTTGCGGCGAATCTTTTCGGTCAGCTGGCCGCCCTCGTCATAGCCGACATAGCCCGGAGGCGAGCCGACCAAACGCGATACGGTATGCTTTTCCATATATTCGGACATATCCAGACGGATCATGGCGTTTTCGTCCCCGAACATGGCCTCGGCCAGTGCCTTGCACAGCTCGGTCTTGCCGACACCGGTCGGCCCGAGGAAGATAAACGAACCGATCGGGCGCTTCGGATCCTTGAGTCCGACACGGCCGCGGCGAATGGCCTTGGCCACAGCCTTGACCGCCTCATCCTGCCCGACAATGCGTTCGTGCAGAATCTGCTCCATCTTGAGCAGGCGGGCGCCTTCCTCCTCCGTCAGCTGGTGCACGGGAATTCCCGTCCAGCCCGAGACAACCTCGGCAATTTCCTCCGCGGTCACCTCACCCGTGATACCGGCGTTTTTCTCCTCCCAGCGGTCCTTCTGCTCCTGCAGGCGGGCGGAGAGCTCCTTTTCCTCATCCCGCAGATGCGCGGCACGCTCAAAGTCCTGCTCGTTGACGGCCGCCTTCTTCTCCTCGGCCAGCCGCTTCTGCTCGGCCTCCAGCTCCTTCAGATCGGGCGGAGCCGTAAAGGCTTTCAGCCTTACACGGGACGCCGCCTCATCCACGAGGTCGATGGCCTTATCCGGCAGATACCGGTCGGCAATATACCGCACCGACAGCGTCACGGCCGCTTCGATCGCCTCATCGGTAATCTTCACCTTGTGGTGCGCCTCATAGCGGTCACGCAGACCGAACAGAATCTGCACGGCCTCCTCCTGCGACGGCTCCCCCACCGTAACCGGCTGGAACCGACGCTCCAGAGCCGCATCCTTCTCGATGTGCTTGCGGTACTCCTCCAGCGTAGTGGCGCCGATAATCTGCATCTCGCCGCGCGCCAGAGACGGCTTCAGAATGTTGGCGGCATCCACCGCGCCCTCGGCCGCGCCGGCGCCGATGATGGTGTGCAGCTCATCGATGAAGAGAATCACATCGCCCGCCTTTTTGACCTCGTCAATGGCGTTCTTGATCCGCTCCTCGAAATCGCCGCGGTACTTCGTACCGGCCACCATACCGGTCAGATCCAGCGTCACGACACGCTTGCCGCGCAGCAGCTCCGGCACCTCGTTGTTCACGATCTTCTGCGCCAGCCCCTCCGCGATGGCGGTCTTGCCGACGCCCGGCTCACCGATCAGGCACGGATTGTTTTTGGTACGGCGGGACAGAATCTGAATCACCCGCTCGATCTCCTTGGCACGTCCGACCACCGGGTCGAGCTTGCCCTCGGAGGCCAGCTTGGTCAGATCGCGGCCGAACTGGTCGAGCGTCGGCGTTTTGCCGCCGCCCTGTGCCGGATGGGAAGCATTCCCGCTCTCGGCCGTCGTCTGCGGCATGGGCGACTGAATGGCCCGCGCCACATCCTCCAGCAGCTGGTCGGGCGAGACACCGAGGGTGTTGAAGATCCGCACCGACACGCTGCTCTCGTCCTGCGCCACCGCCATCAGAATGTGCTCGGTTCCCACGTAGCCGTGCTGCAGCATGGCGGCATTGGCCACCGCCATCTCCATGGTTTTCTTGGAACGGGGCGTGAAGTCATCCGGCGTCAGCCGCGTCCGCTGTCCGCGGGACTCAAGCTCTACAATCCGGTTCTCCCAATCCTCCGCCGTAATGCCGCGGGCACTGAGCACCGCCGCCGCTACGCCGGTTCCCTCCTTCAGCAGCCCGAGCACAATGTGCTCGGTGCCGATGTAGGTATGGCCGAGCTCCTCGGCCGACTGCATGGCCAGATTCAGTGCGCGATTGGCCTTTTCCGTAAATCCTTTGAAACGATACATACGATCACAACCTTTCCCGTATCAGCTCCGCACGCTTTCTGTCACGTGCTTCGGGCTCCAAATCCTCGCCGGCGCTCGCCATCACGGCGGCCGGCTGCGCATCGCTGAGCAGCGCATTGACGGTATCCAGAGAAATCTCGGGCACCAGCTTCATCGCCACTCCGACGCGTACATAAGAAATCAGACGCATAAATTCCGCATGCGACAGCAGGCGGGCCGTCCGCAGAATACCGAGGGCGCGCCATACGCGGTCCACATACTGCGGATCCTGCACCAGGCGCTCCCGCTCCGTGCGCTCCGCACGGATAATCTGACGGGCCACTCCCTTCAGATTATCCAGGGCCTGCTGCTCCGAAATACCGAGCGTCACCTGATTGGAGAGCTGATAAATAGAGCCCTCCGGCTTGCTGCCCTCACCGTACAGTCCGCGCATCGTCATTCCGAGCTTGGACACGGTATTGGAGAGCTGCGCGATGGCCCCGCTCTCCTCCAGCGCCGGCAGGTGCAGCATCAGGGAAGCCCGCATAGCC
>URYX01000228.1 GCA_900552225.1 uncultured Oscillospiraceae bacterium
GGTGTATTTCCGTTTTTCAGGCGGGACACGGCGCCTCTGACCGGCCCCTCATAGACAAAGACCGAAACCAGCCCGTCCGCCGCCTGCGTATGCCCGCCGCAGCAGCAGACCGATTTTGACCGCCCGCACAGAGTACAGAGCGGCGGCTCCTGGCGCCTGACGTCCGCCCGGCAGCGATCGCAGCATTCGCTCCCCGCCGCAATCACCGTTCCGCAAAAGGCACAGCGCTCCGGGAAAAACCACGAGAGCACGCGCCGTCGGATGCCCAGCCTCATGACAGACGCTCCCGTTCTTCCCGCAAAAACGCGCCGAGCGCACTGTAGCGCAGCGTCTTGCGGTCGTTCTCCACCATGGCCCGCACCGTCTGCTCGCTCCCGACCACAATCAGCAGGCGCTTGGCCCGCGTCACGGCGGTATACAGCAGATTGCGGTAGCACAGGTTCTTCTGCTGCCCGAACAGCGGCAAAATCACAATGTCGAATTCGCTGCCCTGGCTTTTGTGCACCGTCACGGCATAGGCCAGCTCCAGATCCTTGGCCTCCTCGCGCGTATAGGTCACCTCGCGGTCGTCAAACCGCACCGTCAGTGCATCCTCCCGGCGGCTGACGGCCGTCAGCACTCCGACGTCCCCGTTGAAGATGCCGGTGCCGAAGCTGCCGTCATCCCGCATCCATCCGATATCATAATTATTCCGTATCTGCATCACCTTATCCCCTACCCGCAGCGTCCGTCCCTCCACCTGACACTCCGTTTTGGTCGCCGCATACGGGTTGAGGATTTCCTGCAGCCTCCGGTTGAATTCCACGGTTCCGATCTCCCCGCGGCGGCCGGGACACAGCACCTGAATGCCGTCAAATACCGACATCTTATACGTGCGCGGCAGGCGCTCCGCGCAAAGCGTCATCACCGTCTGCGTCACGGCGGCAAAGCTGTGCACCGGCATCAGGAAGAAATCGCCGTCGCGCCCGCTCCAGACCGGATATTCGCCCGCCACGATCCGGTGGGCATTGGTCACGATCTGGCTTTGCATGGCCTGCCGGAACACCCGGTTCAGCTGCACCACGGTCAGCGCCTCACTGGCGATCAGGTCCCCGAGCACGTTTCCCGGCCCGACGGCGGGCAGCTGGTCGCTGTCGCCCACTAAAATCAGCCGTGTGCCCGGCTTCATAGCTCTCAGCAGGCTTTCAAACAGCAGCACGTCCACCATGGACAGCTCGTCCACAATAACCGCATCCGCGTCCAGCGGATTCCGCTCATGCCGGGCAAATACCGGGGTATCGTTTTCGTTCCACTGCACCTCCAGCAGACGGTGCAGCGTCTTGGCCTCGCAGCCCGTCAGCTCACTCATCCGTTTGGCGGCCCGGCCCGTCGGAGCCGCCAGCACCACCGTCTCCCCGGCCGCGGTCAGCAGCGACAGCATGGCCTTCAGCGTGGTCGTTTTCCCGGTGCCCGGGCCGCCGGTCAGCACCAGAAGCCCCTGCTCCAGCGCTGCATGAATGGCGCGGCGCTGCTCCTCCTCATAGGCAATTTTTCCGCGCTTCTCCAGAATGGCAATGGCATCGTCCGCCCCGCCGTAGGCCGGGCAGTGCTGCTCCGTCATCTCCGCAATCCGCCGGGCAATATAGCGCTCGGCGCGGTACAGCTCCGGCAAAAATACGAAGCGGCGTTCCCCGATCGGCAGCGCCCGCACCTCCTCGGCCTCCGCCATGCGCGCCAGCTCATCCCCGACGGCCTCCGGCGACACCTCCAGCAGCTGCGCCGTTGTCTCCGTCAGCTTGTCCTCCGGCAGACAGGTGTGCCCGTTCCCCGTATTATGCCGCAGCACATAGAGCAGCGCCGCACACAGGCGCCGCGGATCGGCGGGATCGAGCTGCTGCCGCAGGCAGAGCTCGTCAATGCGTTCAAAGCGGATGGAGAGCCCCGAGGAGCACAGCAGATAGGGATTTTCCCTCACACTCTCCACCGTCCCGGGCCCGAAGCGCTTCCAGCAGCTCATGGCCTCCGCCGCCGTCAGTCCGTATTCTCCGAGTGCAAGCATGACCTCCCGCAGTCCGAACTGTGCCGCAAATTCCTCCGCAATTTTACGGGCGCGGGCCGGCGAGATGCCGCGCACCTCACACAGCCGCTCCGGCTCCTGCTCCATGATCCGCAGGGAATCGTCACCGAATTTTTTGACGATGGCCGCGGCCGTGGTGGGCCCGATTCCCTTCACGGACCCGGCCTGCAGATACCGCAGAATCGACTCGGCCTCCTCCGGCAGCTCCCGCTTGCAGTCGCTCGCCTTGAACTGATGTCCGAAGGTCGGATGCTCCGTATATTCTCCCCGCAGCGTCAGGCGCTCCCCGACCGAGGCCATCGGAATGATGCCGACCACCGTTTCGATGCCGTCCTTTGCCGCCAGCTCCAATACCGTCCATCCGTTGTCCGCGTTGCGGAATACGACACGTTCCACCCGTCCCTGCAGTTCCTGTTCTTCCGCCATACGTCCATCTCGCCTCCGCGTCCTTCGCCGCCCGCACCGCGCAGACGGCAGCGTCATTTGCCCGCCCCTGGCACAAATGCCGGGCGGGATTCGACAGTCTT
>URYX01000229.1 GCA_900552225.1 uncultured Oscillospiraceae bacterium
GTTCGGCTGATCTCCGAGCGGGGGGGCGTCGAGGCCGACTGCCCGGACGAGGTCGTGTCGCTCGTGGCGCAGGGCTGCGGCGGCGATGTGCGCAAGGCGCTCAACGCCGTGGAGCTTCTGTTCACCGCCGCGCCGCGCATCGACGGGAAGGTCGTGCTCTCGCCGGACGACGCCCGCGCCGTGACGCAGCGGAGCGCTATGCGCTACGACCGCGAGGGCGACGAGCACTACGACATCGTATCCGCCTATCAGAAATCCATGCGCGGCTCCGATCCGGACGCGGCGCTGCATTATCTGGCGCGGCTGCTGGAGGCAGGCGACCTGCCCTCGGCGTGCCGGCGGCTCATGGTCTGTGCCTGCGAGGATGTGGGCCTTGCCTACCCCTCCGTCATCCCCGTCGTCAAGGCCGCGGTGGACATCGCACTGCAGGTCGGCCTGCCCGAGGCGCAGCTTCCGCTGGCGGACGCAGTCATCCTGGTGGCCACCGCCCCCAAATCCAATGCCGCCCACGATGCCATCCACGCCGCATGGGAGGATGTCAAGGCCGGTAAGGCCGGCCCCATCCCGCGGTCGCTGCAGAACAAACATTACGACGGAGAGGATGCCGCCGTCAAGGGTCAGCATTATCTCTACCCCCATCTGTACCCGAACCACTGGGTTGCCCAGCAGTACCTGCCGGACAGTCTGGCCGGCACCACCTACTACACCCCGGGCGACAACAAAAACGAACAGGCCTTTGCCGCCTACTGGGCCTCCGTCAAAAAGAAAACACCGTAACCCCGTTGGATCGGCTGCGGGGAAGGCGCACCCGTCCCCTTCCGCCCGCCGCCTTGTAAAAATCCCGCGGGAACCGACCGTATCTGCGGCCGTCCCGCCTATCTTTCCGAGAAAAGGAGTAATCTGCCATGCTGACAACACTTCACAATGCCTGCCTGACGCTGACCGTCTCCGACAAGGGTGCCGAGATGCAGTCCCTGCGCAGTGCGGAGGGCATCGACTACCTCTGGGACGGCAATCCCGCCTACTGGAGCGGCCGTGCGCCGCACCTGTTCCCCATCGTCGGCGCACTGCGGGATGACCGCGCCGATTCGGAGGCCGGCCCCGTTCGCCTTCCGAAGCACGGCTTTATCCGCAGGGCGCAGACGCAGCTCGTGCAGGCGAGCGACACCGTCGCCGTCTACCGCTGCACCTCCGATGCCGAAACGCTCGAGGGGTATCCCTACCCCTTCGTGTGGAGCGTGCGGTATGAGCTGCAGGAGCGCGAGGTACAGGTCACCTATACGGTGGAAAATACCGGCGACCGCCCGATGCCCTACTGCATCGGCGGACACCCCGGCTTCCGCGTCCAGCTCGGTGAGGGCGAGGAATTCGAGGATACCGTTCTGGAGTGGGAATACCCCGAAACCGTCAACTGCCCACAGATCGATCTGGTGCACTGCCTGATCGAGGACAACCACTATAACCGCCTGGTCACGGACAAGAATCAGATTCACCTGTCCCATGTGCTGTTCCGCGCGGATGCGCTGATCTTTGAAAACATGAAGTCCAAATGGCTGCAGCTGCGCGGCCCGTCGGGCCACGGTGTGCGGGTCACCTCCGATATGCCCTACTGGGGAGTATGGTCTCCCGGCGACGACGCTCCGCTTGTCTGCATCGAGCCGTGGACCGGCATGGGAACCCGCACGAGCGAGGACAACGTGCTGGAGCACAAGCTCGGGATGCGCCGGCTCCCCGCCGGAGAGTCCGCAACGCACCGCTTCTCCATTCTGACCTTCTGAGGCCGGAGAAGCCGCGTCCGCTTTTTGCCGCATCTCCCACTCCGCCCCGGTAGTTCCTTCGGAAATGGCTCTTTACATTTCCGGGAAAATGTGGTATACTATGAAAATATCGAGAGAAACTAAAACAGATTCGGGAGGTATTTCTATGGCGGAAGCAACGGAAAAAACCAAGCAGAACCGCTTTTTACTGTATAAGGGCCGTCCGCTCGTGCGCTCCGGCAACACGCTGTATTACGGGGCCATGAACGAGGACTGCGTCATCATGATTCAGATTCTCTCCACCAAGGAGAGCAACGGCAAAACGGTGGCGGACAAGGTGCAGGTGCAGCTCGTGTCCACCGACCCGAATGTCAGCATGAAAAACCGCGTTCTCAAGAAAAGCGAGAAGCAGGGACTCTACAACGCCATGGACATCGGTTCCATTTGGCTTGAGCGTACCCTGAGCAGCAAGTAAGCGGCACCGGGCGGCATCCGTACCGGAGCGGTACAACAGGGGGCGCGCTGTATCCGGCGTATCGGACACGCAGTGCACCCCCTATTTCTGTGTCATACGGCACCTGTCGGAAAGGACGGCATACACATATGAATGCTTTGGTCGAATGGTTTACGGAAAATCTGTCCGGCGTGGTATCACGGGAGCTGATCGTTTTCATCATCTCCATGATCCCGATTCTCGAGCTGCGCGGCGGTCTGCTGGCGGCCTCCCTGCTCGGCATCAATATCTGGGTGGCCGTCCCGCTGTGTATTCTCGGCAATGTCTTCCCCGTAC
>URYX01000230.1 GCA_900552225.1 uncultured Oscillospiraceae bacterium
CCTCGACATACTCGGTGTTCGAGATTTTTTCCAGGATTCCGTCCAGACCGTCGCAGCCAAAGTAGATAACATCGGTCAGCTTGCCGTTAGCCTGCGTCAGGAAGGTGGCTGCCTCTTTAGCGTAAATCGGAAGAAATACGAGCTTCGCGCCCGAGGCTTTGATGGCATTGATCTGCGTGGTGAAATCCGTGTTCGTACCGTCTGTAAAGGCCTGTACCGTTACAATCTCGATGCCAAGCTCCTTGCACTTCGCATCAAAGGTCTTATACAGACCCTCGCAGTAGGTGTTATCGCTGCCGTAGAAGACCGCAACCTTGGTGGCCAGGTGGTTGTCGTAAATGTACTGCGCGGAAGCGGCTCCCTGCTGCGGATCGTTGAAGCAGACGCGAAACGCATTGTCGTTGCCCTGGATGCAGTCCTTGGAGGAGCCGGTCGGTGTCAGTACGAGAATTCCGTCCGCAGCGGCAGCCGCTACGACCTGCGCAGTCTCACCGGACAGAACAGCCCCGAGCGAGACATCCATGCCCTCGTCCTGCAGCTTACCGTAAGCCGATACGGCGCTGGCTCCGTCACCCTGAGAATCCTGGAAATCCAGCTTGAAGGTAAAACCGTTGATGCCGCCGGCGGCGTTGATCTCATCTACCGCCATCGTCTCGCCGTTACGGGTTGAAATGCCGTAGTTGGCATAATCTCCGGACAGCGGCCCGATGCCGCCGATCAACAGAGTCGCATTGCTCTTTTCGCCGCTGCCGGAGCAGCCGCAGCTTAGGATGAGAGCGCCCAGTACCAGTACTGCCATTCCCATCGTCATTATTTTTTTCAACATAACACTCTCTCCTTTATTTTCTAAAGTATTATCCTTCATGCGGCCGCCCAGGCACACATCACCGTGCCGCGGCAAATTCCGGCGTGTCCGGGAGGCCTCCGAAAGATTGAATTTATATTAACGCTTTAACGAAAAAAAGTCAAGCCAAAATTCGCAATTTGCCCATAAAAAGAAATTCTTCATCATTTTGTTTTTGTATGGCATTTGTCCATACATGAAAAACATTCCCGGTATATCTGTACACCGGGAATGTTTTTCGTGCGGCAAAAGACGTATTCCTTTCGGCATCCGGGCGGGGTTATGTACCCCCGTTGCCGTTCAGACCGAAGCTGATCTGCAGTGCCGTGTCCACACGGCTCATCGACTGTTCGTCCAGCCGCCCCATATGCTCCTTGAGTCTCCGTTTATCGAGCGTGCGGATCTGCTCCAGCAGCACGATGGAATCCTTGGACAGACCGTTGCCGTTGGACTGCAGCTGTATGTGCGTCGGCAGCTTGGCCTTGTCCGTCTGGCTCGTGATGGCCGCGGCAATCACGGTCGGGCTGAACCGATTTCCCACATCGTTCTGCACAATCAGTACCGGTCGCACGCCTCCCTGCTCGGAGCCGACCACCGGGCTGAGATCCGCATAATAAATATCGCCCCGTCTGACATACATACCCTCTATCTCCTCTGCTGTATGGATACCTTCATTGTTCCCCCTCCCGGCGGCATTTAATCCGCCCGAACCCGGACTTTTTCCGAAGAGGCACCGGGAAACTGACAGATCCTGTCAAAACCTGTCCCATTTCCATTGTATGTCCGTCCGCCGGATCGTGCTCTTGCATTTTGCGCGGCGCTCTGCTATACTGAAGCCGTCGTATTAAAAACCGTTGCCTCCGAAAGGAAGGATGTACCGTGTCCGAAAAAACAGCGGCCGCCGTGTTGGCGGCCGGAACCGGCTCCCGTTTTGAGGGAGAGCTTCCGAAGCAGTTTGTCACCCTCGGCGGCCGGCCGGTCATCGACTACTCCGTGCGTACCTTTTCCGCCGTCCCGGCCATTGACTTCCTCTATGTTGTCGTTGCAGAGGAATACCGGGAATACGCGGAACGGCTGCGGGAGGCCTGCGGCTGGAAGGTCACGCGCATTCTGATCGGCGGCGCCGACCGCAGCGGCTCCACCCTGGCTGCGCTGCGCGCCGCGGAGCAGGACGGCGCCGATCGCCTGCTTCTGCACGATGCCGCGCGGCCGCTTGTCACGGAGCACACCATCCTCAGCGTATGCGAGGCCCTGGAACAGGTGCCCGCCGCGACGGCGGCCGTTCCCGCCACCGATACCATCGCCGTCAGCGACGGAGTGCGCCGCCTCTGCTATACCCCCGACCGGCAGACGCTGTGGCACGTCCAGACGCCGCAGGGATTTTCCGTCGGGCTGCTGCGCCGCGCCTATGAGCGCAAAGAACAGCCGGCGCTGGCCGCCGCCACAGATGACTGCGGCCTGGTGCGCTCCTGCTTTCCCGAGGTGCCGATTGCGCTGGCCGACGGCAGCCGACAGGCCATGAAGCTGACCTATCCCGAGGATTTGTATCTGCTGGAAACCCTCCTTCGCATACACTGAGCTCCGTTTACCGCATACTTTTCGATACAAAAAAGGACTTTTCGGATATCCTCCGAAAAGTCCTTTCAGCCTGTCAAAAAACTACCCAATCGGCCCTGTTTCTGGTATAATAGAGGAGA
>URYX01000231.1 GCA_900552225.1 uncultured Oscillospiraceae bacterium
CAGATACAGGGTATATCGAAACGGCGGAAGGACCTTTTGGCATCGCAGCACCTGCTGCCGGTCGAAGGTCAGGCCGTCCGGCCGCTCATCAAACCGCAGATCCTGCAGCACACCGACCGTCGGCAGCAGCGAGGATTCCTTCAGCAGCGTCACGGTGAGGGCCTGCGCCCGCTCCTCCGGCAGCGAGGCTCCGGGCAGATACGACAGATTTCCGTCGTTCCAGGCATACTGCCCCGTTTCGAGAACGCTCCAGCGGGAGTCATAATACTGCGTATAAACACCGACCCGTATCAGGGAGGCATCGCTTCCCTCCACCGTCAGCACCGCTTCGTTCGCACTTTGCGCCAGAGGGCCGCCGAGCCTTCCCGTATCCGACTGCAGCCCGAGCAGAGACAGCGGATCCTGCACCAGGGCCCCGGCCGGCTTCGGTGCTCCCTCCCAGGAGGGGAGGCGCGTCGGGACGCAGAGAGAAGACAGCAGACAGGCGGCGGCTCCGAGCACACCGACCAGCAGGCGGGCGTATCCGGCACCTTTGTCCGTCGGCGGTGTCAGCAGAATCAAAAAGCCCACTATGCCGAACGGCAGGGCCGCGGGCGACACGGCAAAGCCGAGCGTCAGCACCGTTCCGGCAAAGCCGAGCACCAACACGGCCGGCACCAGCTTCAGGCGCAGCAGTCGCACGGTCAGACAGATCAGCGAGCACAGAAAAATATGAATCAGCCATTGGGCCAGCGCAATCCAGCCCGCCGTATTATAGACGGAATCTATGGGAAACTGGTGAATCCACCACTGAATGAATCCGCGCAGCACGGTCAGCGCCGCGGGCAGCTCCCGCCCGTAAAAAAGCGCCGCCCCGAGGCAGCCCGCTCCGAGGATGGCCGGCCAGATCCACTTGCGCTGTCCCACACACAGAAAAACGGTCGTCAGAAGGAGTGCACGGACACACAGCTCCGCGGTTTCCAGGCGAAAGCGGAACAGAGGGTCCATACACATCATGGCGGCGGAGGCAATCATCCAGCAGCTCAGAATGTCCCGGATCAGGTGATTCCACGAAAAATTAGGACGCAGCACCGCATGCTTCAATGCCGTTCACCGCCTTCCACGGAATACGGAGCGGCCGACCCACCAGGCCAATGCCAGAGGTCCCCGGTGTCCTCCGCCTGCCTCTGCATCACCGTCACCGGCAGCAGCTCTCCCGCACACAGCTTACGGACGTATGCCTCATAATGGGAACGGCAGCCGCCGAACGCAATCACTGGCAGCGATCCGGCCTCCGGAGGAAGCTCCTCTCCGTCGGTTTTGGCCGCGGCCTTCTCCAGAGCGGAGATGGCCTGATACAGACCGTCGGGCTCCGTTCCCTCCGGTATATCCGCCAGCATCATGCCCCCCACCGCCAGAAGAACCTCCGTGTCATGATACAGCAAAAAGCGTCCGAACGACGCCGCTGCCTCACCAACGGTATCGCGGTATGCCTCCGCATGCTGCTCCGGCATCAGCGGGTCGATCCAGAGCAGGACACGGCGGCGACTCTCCTGCTCGTACTGGCGGGTAAACAGCTCCTGGCTGCGCATGCTCAGCTTCCAGTGAATCTGGCGCAGGCTGTCGCCTTCGCGGTACAGCCGGGCCTCGGTAAAGGTGTTTCCGCTGTCCCCGCTTTGCGCGGAGAAATTTTGCTCCCGCTCCCCGTTTTCCGGAAGCGGAGGCGCAAAGCGGCGCGGAACCGGCCACACCGATACCTCCTGCGGCGGGCAGGGGCGCAGCCTCCGCCGGAACAGACCGCAGGCATCCCGCAGCTGCGCCTGCGATGTATAGGTTACGGCTCCCATATGCGGACAAAACACCGCCTGCAGCCCCAGCTCGCGGCCGCGTCCGATCCCGCAGACGCAGTGATACACGGAATTTTCACCGCCTGCGGGAATGCCGACCTTCCATATCACCTGTACCGGCAGCAGGCATATTCCCCGCAGCCGAAGCCGCAGAGAGGCCTGTCCGCCGCGCGGCACGGCGCGTTCCCGCCACGTGCTGTTGTCCTGCAGGGTGTGCGCCGCGAGCAGCAGCGACAGCCACAGGCACAGAGAAACCGCCAGCAAAGCGGCAGCCACCACCGTCAGCTCCCGCCGCGCCAGAATATACCCGGCGGCGGCCGTCAGAACACACAGTCCGTGATACACAATACCGCGCGCCGTCATATGTTCACCGGAACCGGAATGACCTGCAAAACGGCATCCAGAATTTCCTCGGCGGAGCGGCTCTGTGCCAGTCCGCGCGAGCGCAGCAGCAGGCGGTGGGACAGCACGGGACGGACCAGATGCCGCACATCGTCGGGCAGCACGTAGTCCCGTCCCTGCATCAGCGCACGGGCCCGGGAGGCCTGCAGCAGGGCAATCGATCCGCGCGGGCTGATGCCCATACGGACATCGTTCAGGTCACGGGTGGCCTCTGCAATCTCCACAATATAGCGCATGACCTCGGGACAGCAGGTAACCTGCTCCA
>URYX01000232.1 GCA_900552225.1 uncultured Oscillospiraceae bacterium
ATACGGAATGAGCGCATAGGCCGTGAAAATCCAGATTTCCTTCAGCGTGCCCTCGCCGTCCGCCAGGGTGCTGACCGCCCAGTTGCAAAGCACAAACAGAACAAACAGACCGATCGTACTGCCGAGCGTCAGGAACACATTGAAGTCCTCCGGATTGCTCTTGGCAAAATGGAACGATGTCAGCTGGCTCTGCATCACCGACAGCAGAAAGAATACGGCCAAAATGCCGTTGGCGGCCAGCAGTGAGCCCTTCTTATCCACCTTCAGCTCGTAATAGGCCTTGAAGGGATGCTTAAAGCAGTACAGCGGATAACCGGCCTTGGTCACATGCACATCATACTCGTTTTTCCGGTGACGCTCGAGGAAATTGACACCCGCCACCATTCCCGCCAGCAGAAGAACAACGCCGGCAAGAATATACGCAAAATGGGCCTTTACCCACAGATCCCGCTCTGCCGCAAACGCCGAGGAATAGCCCTCCTTGCTGTTGGCCAGACGGTAGTAGGTCATGGCGTTCGCATAGTCCTCCTGCTCCTCATACACCATACCCATGCCGTAGTTGGCGAGGCCGTAGTAGGCATCGATTTTCAGCACTTCTTCCCAGTAGGGGCGTGCCTCGGCGCATCGGCCGTCCGCATTGAGCAGAGTGGCCTGACGTACATTGCGGGCAAACGCCGTGGGCTGCATCGCAGTAAGTGCATTGGCGCTGTCATCCAGCACCAGCAGGAGATCCCCGACGGTATCCACCGCCACGGGAGATGTAAAATTGCCGTACCGCTTCTCGCTGCCGCCGAAGGCATACAGCATATTCGTGGATTGGTCGTACTGGAACAACCGGTTATAGGTGCGGTCCAGCACCGTGATGAACCCGTCCCGATCCACCGCCAGATCAATCAGCGAGCTGGCCACCGTCAGATTCTTGCCGGAATCGTAATAGGTATCGGTGTCGCCGTAGTTGCCCACGGAGCCCTCGCTGTTCAGCAGAATGTTGAAGCCGAGTGTGTTCAGCTTGCGGATCTGACCGGCGGCTCCGGTGCTGGTTCCGCCGCGCAGGGTATAGATAAAATTCTTATCGTCGATATCCAGCCCGATAATGGAGGTCGGCACATTGCGCGACAGACCGGACGCCGCTTCATCCGACAGAATCCTTTTCCAGAATTCGTTCAGCAGCACCTTATCGGTGACAATCACCTGATCACTGCCGTAAAATCCCACAAATTCATACTGCGTATCGTACTGCAGCGCTCCGGAGTAGGAGCTGGACGATACGACATACACAATCCCGGCGGTATCAGCCACGACGCTGGACGGCGTGAATTCAAAATTCGCCTCCACCTTATCCGCCGGCGGTGCCGTGATTCTGGCCTTCACCGTACCGTCCGGGTCGGCCACATACACCACCTTCGCGCCTTTATCCGCGATATACATCGTGCCGTCCTTGGCCACAAAAATACTCTTGGCCTCTCCGAAGGCAACCGGCTCACCGCCGTCGGACAGCGTGACCGAGGTCTGATACTGCAGCCGGCCGTCCAATACAACCACACGGTTGTTGCCGGCATCCAGAATGTAGACCGTATCCTCGTTCGCCACAAACAAATCGGACGGGGCGGACAGTCTTTGACCGCCGAAATCCTCCGCCGAGGACAAATACGCCGCCGTTTGATACGGCTCGGCCACCGCACGGACATTGCCTTCGGAATCGTAGACATAGCTGTTGGAGGAGGCAGCCGAAACCGGCAGGGACACACACAGCACCGCACATACCGCAAAACAGGCCGTTCGCAAATACTTCATCCGTCTCCTCCCCCTTACTTCATGCCGGAAGTCGACATTGTTTCGATGATTTTGCTCTGGCACAGAATAAACAGGGCAACCGGCGGAATAATCAGCAGGAAGCTCAGCGCCGCACCCGCCCCGGCCCGCGCCGTACCGCTGGAGGCCACCTGGGAGACCAGGGAAATCACCATTTTGATTTTCTCGTCGTACACTAACGTCGCGGTCTGCGTAATACCGGTATTGTTCCAGATGCTCTGGAAGGAGAAAATCATGATGGTCAGCCAGGCCGGCTTGATGTTCGGCATGACGATCCGCGAGAAAATCGTGAATTCTCCGGCACCGTCGATGCGTGCGGCCTCCGCCAGCTCCTCCGGAATCTGCAGCATGAAATTCTGCATCAGATACAGCCCTAACGCCGACTGCAGCTCCGGCAGAATCAGCGCCCAATAGGTGTTGATCATGCCCAAATTCGACATCACGATATACCGCGGGATCAGCATGGCCGTCACGGAAAACAGCAGAGAGAGCTTGACTACCCGGCTGATCAGCGCCTTGCCGTGGAACTGCAGCCGCGCCAACGGATAGGCCGCCATGCTTACTAAGGCAAAGTTGCCGAACGTCACCGCCGTGCAAATAAACACCGTGTTGAAAATATACCGGGACAGCGGAATCCAGAAATCATCCAAAAACAGGCTGAT
>URYX01000233.1 GCA_900552225.1 uncultured Oscillospiraceae bacterium
GCTCAGCAGATAGGCCGGAGCCACAATCATGGAAATTCCGAAATCGGCAGCGGAGAGGAGTGCAACCGCAAAGGCCAGCAGAACAACCGCGGCCAAGTAGGCGACTTCGGCGCATATCTTAAGTTTGGATTCATGCTAAGTTTGGATTCATGCTTTATACGCGTCCCTTTGCCGTTGTTTTGTGCTTTTATACATACAGGACATAGTCATCCTTGCGCTTAGCCGCCTCTCCCGGTGCAGAAGCCGGGTAGCCGAGTGCAATGGCGCCGACTCCGCGCAGCGTTTCCGGCAGGCCCCATTCCCGCAGAAGCTGTTTGCCCTGCTCGCTGTCGAAAATTTCGCGTTCGCGGTGGACCCAGACGGAGCCGAGTCCCAGTGAAGCGGCGGCCAGCATCATGTTTTCAAGCACGCAGCTTCCGTCCTCCACAAACGTATTCACCGTTCCGTCCGCCAGCACAAGAATCACCGCGGGCGCGCCGTAATACGGGTCCGCATCACTTCCCATGACCTCAGCATTCAGTCGGGCCAGCCTTTCGCGGCAGGCCGCATCGGTGACGGCGACAATGGTCGGTGACTGTCTTCCCCGCCCCGTCGGCGCGTAAGTCCCGGCCTCACATACCTCCCGGAGCAGCTCCTGCGGCACCGGATCCGCCGTGTAGGCGCGGACGGCTCTGCGGGACCGTATGACGTTCAGCACTTCGTTCATGACAAAAACCTCCTATTTAAACCACGCACCCGCGCACTGCGGATGTATGGCGAAAAATGAGACGGCATCTCAGAAAAATCCATACCGATTTTATGGACAGTATACCGCAAAGGTGCACGGAATGCAATAGCCGATTTGCGCCGTCGGCAAAGAAAGTGCAGGCAGCATGTGCTTTTAGGGCAACAAAGGGCAGGCGTGCTCACCCTTTCCGAATGAACACGCCTGTTTCCTGTTTATGCTGCTTTTTTCTTTTTCAGGATCACGATGAGCACGACAACGCCGCCGATCACAACCACGGCAGCCACGGCAGCTGCGATGACCCACGGGAAGCCGCCGGTCTGCTCCGGCGCATCGGCCGGCACCGACGGCGCGGTGCCGCTCGTCGGCTCGGTCGCCGATTCGGTTGTGGCTGTGCTGCCGCCCGGTTTGCCGATGGCATACAGCCCGAGCTCCGTCAGCTCCGCGGACAGCGTTTTGCTGTCTGCACCAAACTCCGCCTCTATCGGTACCGCCTGTCCGTCGCTGCCGATCCGGTACAGCACCGCATCTGCGCCGTAGCCGTCCGGCACGGTCAGCGTAACACGCACCTTGCCGTTTGGCTGTACATCCTCGCCGTCCCGCTTCGCGGTGATGTCATAAAGCGTGAAATCCCCGCAGTTCTCCCTGAGCACATTCTTTGCGGAGGCATAGGTCGGATCGGCTTCACTTACCTTCTCGACCCCCATCGCGGTGCCGGGGCGGAACACGCCCTCATCAGCCTCGAACCGCGTGCCGGTATTGGCGTCCTCGGCTGAGCAGGGGATGACCTCGCTGGTGGTCTCGCCGCAGCGCCTGCATTTACCCTCTTTCAACCCGGTCTCGCTGATGGTGGCTTCTTTCACGATGGTGGGATTCTCAAAATCGTGTCCCAGCGCCTTGGTCGCGCGGCTCTCCGCCGCGCCGCAGGCGGAGCATTTCCGCTCTTCCGTGCCGCCCTCGGTGCAGGTAGCCGCCTTGGCCGCCGTCCACGCGCCGTATTGGTGCCCCTTGGCCTGGATCGTATTCGTGGTCGTCTGCCCGCAGCGGCTGCACTTGCCTTCCTCGATACCGGATTCGGTGCAGGTCGGCTCTTTTGTCACCTTAGGCGACGAGAAGCTGTGCCCGAGCGCGGCTATCGCCTTAGTCTCGCTGTGGCCGCACTTGCCGCAGCTGCGCGTCTCCTCGCCCTGCTCTGTACAGGTAGGTGCTTTTGTCTGCGTCCACGCGCCCATGCTGTGCCCGGTTGCGGGCACGCTCTGTGTTTCCGTCTTACCGCAGACCGAGCAGGTGCGCGTCTGCGTTCCGGCCGCGGTGCAAGTCGGCTGCTTCGTCACCGTATAGCTGCCGAAGGTGTGCGTATTCGTTTTGGCGATCGACTCGGTTTTCGTCGCCTTGCAGACCGTGCAGGAGAACTCCCGGCTGCCCGTCTCCTTGCAGGTCGCCGCCTTGGTGACCGTACCGCCGTTCCAGGTATGACCGGAGGTTTCCGCATAACCGCAGGCAGAACAGGTGCGTCGGTGCTGGCTGTCGTTCAGTTTGGTGTAGGAGCCAAAGGTGTGGTTTTTACAGGTAACCTTGACACTCACACTGTCTTCCGCGCTGCCGACTACGGTCTTGCCGCTTTTGAGCGTAACCGACACCCGCACGCTCTGCGCGGTGGTCGAGGCGGTCTTTGCCTTCAGCACAAGTTTGAAATAATTGCCGGAAAGGTCAGTTTCATCC
>URYX01000234.1 GCA_900552225.1 uncultured Oscillospiraceae bacterium
CGTCGTGCGCCTGCAGCCTTTCAGACAGCCTCCGAGCGTGTCAAAAACATAGTTTTTGGACACGCTCAGAGCCCCGGACCTGCCATCAGGCAAGTCCGGGGCTCATTAGGTAATACAGAGCCAAGCAAAAGGGCTGCGGGATTACGGGCGATCCTCCAGATAGAGGTATTCCCGGTTTGGCTTTACGCTGACATAGGAGGGACGGATGATTTTTCCGACGTTCTGAATCTCCTCGATGCGGTGAGCGCTCCAGCCCGCAATACGGGCCACGGCAAAGATGGGGGTATACAGCTCACGCGGCAGCTCCAGCATCTGATACACAAGGCCCGAATAGAAGTCCACGTTGGCGCTGACGCCCTTGTACATGGTGCGGCGGGAGGAGATGATCTCCGGCGCCAGCTCCGCCACCGTTTCGCAGAGCGCAAAATCCTTTTCGCAGCCCTTTTCCACCGCCAGCTCACGGGCACAGTCCTTCAGAATGTCCGCGCGCGGGTCGGAGAGGGAATAGACCGCGTGCCCCATGCCGTAGATCAGACCGGCCCTGTCAAAGGCCTGCCGGTCGAGCAGGCGCTCCAGATACCCGGCGACCTCGTCGCGGCTTTCGGTGTTGACCGAGCGCTTCATGTCCTCAAACATCTGCACCACCTTGATGTTGGCTCCGCCGTGCCGCGGCCCCTTCAGCGATCCGAGGGCTGCCGCAATGGCCGAATAAGTATCGGTGCCGGAGGAGGTCACCACGTGGGTCGTAAAGGTGGAGTTGTTGCCGCCGCCGTGCTCGGCGTGCAGCACCAGCGCCATATCAAGCACCCGCGCTTCCAGCGGCGAAAACTTCCCGTCCTCGCGCAGCAGGCGCAGGATATTCTCCGCCGTGGACAGCCCGGGATCCGGCTGGTGGATAAACAGGCTCTTGTCGCAGTGATAATGCTGGTAGGACTGATAGCCGTAAACGGCGAGCATCGGGAACACGGCAATGAGCTGGAGGCACTGGCGCAGGACATTGGCCACCGAGATATCGTCCGGGTTTTCGTCGTAGGCATACAGCGCCAGCACGCTGCGGGACAGAATGTTCATCATGTCCCGGCCGGGAGCCTTGAGAATCATATCGCGGACAAAGGAGGTCGGAAGACTGCGGTACTGTCCCAGCTCCTCACAGAAGCGCGTGAGCTGCTGCCGGTTCGGCAGCTCGGAAAACAGCAGAAGGTACACCGTCTCCTCAAACCCGAACCGCTTATCGCGCAGGAACCCGGCCACCAGCTCACGCACGTTGATGCCGCGGTAATACAGCTGCCCCTCGCAGGGAACCTCCCGGCCGTCCGGCAGCCGCTTCTTCGCCTCGATGCGGGAGACCTCTGTCAGACCCGTGACCACACCGTTGCCGTCGATATCGCGCAGGCCGCGATTGACCTTATGCTCCCGGTACATTTCCGGGACAATATGGTTGTTTTGCGCGGAAAGCGCGGCCATTTCCTGAATGTAGGGGGTGATTTCCGAATAATTCCTCATGATATTCTCCTTTTCCTCGCGGAGGTGTAAGAACGGCTAAACAGCGGCGGCGGGAGCGTGCGCACAGCCGCATGGCAGGTATGTGTTTTTATCATACCATATTTTAACGCTTTAAGTCAATGAACAAACGGTGAAATTTTCCGGGAGAGGGCCTATTGCCTGCAGGAAATGGCCGTGAAGGCTGTCGGTTTTCCGGGGAAACCGACGAATTCGCGCGCCGCCGTCGGACGCGGAGGCACGGAGGGGAAAATGTGGATAAACCGTATAAAGCAACGGTTAGCAATGGCTAATCATTTGTACAGGGCGCCGAAAATGCAAAAAGCCACCGCTTTTTGTCATAAATTTCTTGACAAACACCGGGACAGGTGCTATTCTATGAAATAGTTAGCAAGGGCTAATCTATAGGGCGTTTTAGTAAAGGGCGGTACCGGGTTGACGGAGGCTGCTTTTTTTACGGCCGAATGGTTAGCAAACACTAATTACAAGATGATGCTGAGGAGACAAAAAGCAAAGAGGGGAAAACGTATGATGCCGTTGTCACTGGCAGTAATCGGAGAAGAAAACATCATTCGCAAGATCGGCGGCAGCCCGGAAGTGAAGAAACATCTGGAAAACCTCGGGTTTGTGGTCGGAGGCGGAGTCAAGGTCATTACGACGCTCGGCGGGAATGTGATTGTCAACGTCAAGGAGTCCCGCGTGGCTATCAGCGAGGAAATGGCCCGGAAAATTATGGTGTAACGGCGCGGAGCGCCTTGCATACGAAACGGCAAAACCAGTTGAGAAGGAGGATACAGACGATGAAAACGCTCAGACAGGTCAAGGTCGGGGAAAACGTCAAGGTCGTCAAGCTCCACGGTGAGGGTGCCACCAAGCGCCGCATCATGGACATGGGGCTGACCAAGGGCGTAGA
>URYX01000235.1 GCA_900552225.1 uncultured Oscillospiraceae bacterium
ATCTGGTGACGCCGGAGGAGATGCGGCAGGTGACCACCGGCCACTCGGTGGTGCAGGCCATGGTGGAAAAGGGGCAGCTGACCGAATCGGAGGCGCGGGTTCACCCCCGCAAGCATTTTATTACCCGTGCGCTCGGCGTGGAGAATAACGTGGAGTGCGACGTGAACGAGGTCACGATACCGGAGGGCGGACAGCTTCTGATCTGCACCGACGGCCTGACCAATATGGTGGAGGCGGAGGAGATCCGCCGTGTGATCGGTGCGTCGGCTGCGGAGGATGCGGCGGATAAGCTGATCGGAGCAGCCAATATGGCGGGCGGCAGCGACAATATTACGGTCGTGCTGTTCGCCTGAGATATCCAAATCGGGAGGATTAGAGATGGATAAATACATCGGAAAACGACTGGACGGTCGGTATGAAATTCAGGAGCTGATCGGTGTCGGCGGCATGGCCTATGTCTACAAGGCCTACGACTCGGTGGACGGCCGGGAGGTGGCGGTCAAGATTCTGAAGGATGAGTTTTTGGCCAACGCGGAGTTTACGCGCCGGTTCAAAAACGAGTCCAAGGCAATCGCCATTCTGTCTCATCCGAATATTGTCAAGGTGCTCGATGTCAGCTTCGGTGACCGGATGCAGTATATCGTCATGGAATATATTGACGGCATCACGCTCAAGGAGTATATTGAGCAGCAGCGGGTGACATGGAAGGAAGCGGTGCATTTTACCGAGCAGATCCTGCGTGCGCTGCAGCATGCCCATGACAAGGGAATCGTCCACCGCGACATCAAGCCGCAGAATATCATGCTGCTGGCCGACGGCACCATCAAGGTCACGGATTTCGGCATTGCGCGCTTCTCGCGCAACGAGTTCCGGACGGGACTCGGAGACAAGGCCATCGGATCGGTGCACTATATCAGCCCGGAGCAGGCGCGCGGGGCGTATACGGACGAAAAGGCGGATATTTATTCCGTCGGTGTTATGCTGTATGAGATGCTGACGGGACAGCTGCCGTTTGAAGCGGACAATGCGGTCTCGGTGGCGATCATGCAGCTGCAGTCGCAGCCGAAGAAGCCCAGCGAGATCAATCCGCAGATTCCCGAGGGCCTGGAGGAAATCACGCTCAAGGCCATGCAGAAGGATCCGGAGAAGCGCTACCAGTCTGCGGCGGAGATGCTGCAGGATATCAACGAATTCAAGCAGAATCCGGGCATCCGGTTTGAATACAAGTATTTTGTGGACGATACGCCGACCCGCTTTGTCGAGGCCATCACCAACATCAAGGGAGAGCCGGAAAAGGAGGAGGACGAGAAGAGAAATCCGTCCATGCTTCCGATTCTGGCGGGCGTGGCGGCCGCATTTGTGCTGGTGGCGCTGCTGATTGTCGGCATTGTGCTGGTAAAAACCGGTGTCATCAAGTTCGGCGGCAACGACAGCTCCTCCTATTCCGATACCATGGTGGTGCCGAGCTTTATCAACAAGGAGTACCGCCTGCTGACGCCGGAGGACATCGAGGGCTTTGCAGGTACCCCGACCCTCAACTATGCCTACAGCAACGAGGTACAGGAGGGGTATATCATCGCGCAGGATCCCGCGCCGAACAAGAACATCAAGCGCAACACCAAGAGCCTGACGCTGACCATCAGCCGCGGTCCGCTCAAGATTGAGCTGCCGGAGGTGATGGGGCAGAAGGAGGAGACCATGGTCAACCTGCTGGAGACCAAGGGACTGCGCACCAAGGTGATTCAGGCGACGGACGAGAGTGTGCCGGAGGGCTATGTCATCCGGCTGAAGGCGGCCAGTGAACCGATCGTCAAGGATACGCTGATTTATGTGTATGTCAGCATCGGGGCCAAGCAGGCCGAGCCGATTGAGATCGACAATGTAGTCGGTATGACCAAGACCGCGGCGATGGCGCGTCTGACGCAGCAGGGCTTTGTGGTTTCCGAGGACAGCGTCCAGCTGGTGAACGTTGACGGCAGCACGGCGGGCACGGTCGTGAAGCAGATCCCGGCGGCCGGCGAAAAGCTGCTGCCCGGCGAGGAGGTACAGCTGAAGATTTGCTCCGGCTACAAGAATGTCGATGTGATTGTGCCGCTGCCCGAGAGCGACGGTGCCATTGACCTGCAGGTATACCTCAACGGGGCCTACAGTGCCGCGTATTCCAAGGGCCTGCAGGGGCTGCTGCCCTCGGAGCTGCCGACCGTCATGATCGAGTGCAACGAGGTTGTCAGCCGCTACCGGATCACCGTGCTGGTTTCGCCGGCCGGAAAGAACGAATTCAAGACGTATTACACCTATGAGATCGATGCGGTAGCCGGAACGGCCACCGTGGACCGGAACGATAAGCCGACCGAAACCACCGCCTCGACCACGCGTCCGGAGGACGGTCGTCGGC
>URYX01000236.1 GCA_900552225.1 uncultured Oscillospiraceae bacterium
AATCCACACGCCGAACCGTGTAAAATGTTTGTAAAATTTCAAAATCCGACACACGGGGACACCTTTCCGGATACCGTCTTTTCGCAAGGCGGGACTTGACAGAACGGGGGGCCCCGGGTGTATAATAGAGCCGTCATCCGCAGCCGGAGGGACGGCGCGGAGGAAACGGAGGATGCGGTAATGGAACGAAGCTATGCGGAATATGCTGTAGAGAAGGCAGTCAGACTGCTGGCCATTGACAGTCCGACCGGTTATACCGATCAGGCGGCACAGTGGGTGCTGCAGGAATTTCAGGCTCTGGGGTTTCCGGCGGTTCTGACGCAAAAGGGCGGCGTGCTGGTGACGCTCGGCGGGACGGATGCGGAGCGGGGGCTGCTGCTTGAAGCGCACACGGACACGCTCGGCGGTATGGTGGCGGAAATCAAATCCGACGGCCGGCTGCGCCTAACCCCTCTCGGCGGGCTACGTGCAGAAAACGGGGAGACGGAGAACGTCCGGGTGCACACGCGCGGCGGGCGGGTCATCGAGGGAACACTGCAGCTGTGCAATGCCTCGGTGCACGTCAACGGCAGCTACGCCGACACCAAGCGCAGCTTTGACACCACCGAGGTGGTGCTGGATGAGGATGTTCACACTGCGGAGGAGACGCGCGCACTCGGCATCGAGGTAGGCGATATCGTCTGCTTCGATCCGCGCACCCGCGTGACCGCATCCGGATACATCAAGAGCCGGTTTTTGGACGACAAGCTGTCGGTCGGCATCCTGCTCGGATTGGCACACTATCTCCGGGAGACGGGCGCGGTGCCAAAGCGTCGGGTCTATGCGCACATCACGGTATATGAGGAGGTCGGCCACGGCGGAGCCGGATCGGTACCGGAGGGAGTGACCGAGGCCATCAGCGTGGACATGGGCTGTGTCGGAGACGGTCTGCAGTGCACCGAGCGGCAGGTGTCCATCTGCGCGAAGGATTCGGGAGGCCCCTACAGCTACGCGGTGGTCGGCGGGCTGATCGAGGCGGCGCGCCGCGAGCAGGCCGACTATGCCGTGGATGTCTACCCGCACTACGGCTCGGATGTGGAGGCGACGCTCGGTGCGGGACAGGACATCCGTCACGGGCTGATCGGCGCCGGAGTGTATGCGAGCCACGGCTATGAGCGCAGCCACGTGGATGGGGTATGGAACACCCTCAAGGTGCTCAAGGGCTATCTCGAAGTATAAAATCACTGTGATTTTACAAATTGTATAGTAAGAGAGCTTCCCGGATGCATGTCCGGGAAGCTCTCTTACTTTCGCTTCTACGGGAGGCGGCCGCCCCTCACGGGGTCGAGTCGGCCTCCTGCTTTTTTTCCTTCTGATCCTTGATGACCCGCAGGCGGGAGAAATCCTCCCGTTCCTTTTCCTCCAGCGCTTCGGTAATGTGCGCCGCCGTGGCGGACAGACGCGGGATCACCACATTTTTGAGCGCGTTGGCGCGCTTCTGCGTCTGCCTCACCGCCGTCGCCAGGCGGTACACGCTGCATTCGGTCTCCGCCAGCTCGGTGGTCAGCCGCTTGACGCGGTCAAACCACAGATAGACCTCATCCAGCGCCGCACCGGTTCCGGCCAGTCCGTAATAGGGCCGCACCGGCTGCGGCGTAAGAGTCAGGGAGGGCACCTCCACCCCCATGACGCTGCGGGAGGAGAGCGTCCAGCCGTTTTCCACCGGGACCGCCGCGGCCATACCGTCCAGCAGCCCGCAGGCCACATGCGCCTTCTGCAGCGCGTCGTAGGCCTGCTCATAGCAGCTGCCGATCTCCTGCTGCAGCCGGTCCGCGCGGTCCACCAGCAGCGTCATCTCGCGCATCAGGATGCTGCGCTTGCGGTCCAGCAGGTCAAATCCGGAGCGTGCCAGCTGCAGCGACCGCTTGGTGCGCAGCAAGTTGCCCTTGGTCGGAAATACCTGTTCTGCCATACGGCACACCCCCTCTCACAACCGGTTTCCGTCTTACAGCTCCGACGGCCGGTAATACTGCTCTATCCACTTCTCGTCGATGCGGTCCAGCTCCTCCTTCGGGAGCGTGGACAGCAGCCGCCAGGCCAGCTCCAGGCTCTGGTCAATGGTGCGGGCCTCGCCGCCCGGCTGGGCCAGAAATTTCTGATCAAACGCCCGGCCGAAGGCCAGCAGGCGCTTATCCGCAGGCGACAGCTCCTCCTCTCCGATGACGGAGGCCAGCGAGCGCGCCTCCTGCACCCGCGAGTAGCTGGCAAACAGCTGGTTGGCCACGGCCGCATGGTCGGCGCGGGTATATCCCTCTCCGATGCCGTCCTTCATCAGGCGGGACAGCGACAGCAGCACCGAGACCGGCGGGGGCACCCCCCCCCCCCCC
>URYX01000237.1 GCA_900552225.1 uncultured Oscillospiraceae bacterium
TCTCGTGGGCTCGGAGATGTGTATAAGAGACAGGCTGTACATGAATCGGGCAACGGGAGCCTGCGAGGATCGGCACTTTTACGACATGACGGACTATCTGTGTCCGGGGGACTGCCTGATTTTAAACGACAGCCGCGTGCTGCCGGCGCGCCTGTACGGGACGCGCTGCTCGACCGGCTCTGCGGTGGAGCTGCTGCTTCTGCACACGGACGGAAACGATGTGTGGGAGGTGCTGGCCGGCCCCGGAAAGCACGCCAAAATCGGAGACAGGTTGACCTTTGGGGACGGTGCGCTGACGGCGGAGGTACTCGATATCGTGAACGAGGGCAACCGTCTGGTCAGGTTTACCTATGAGGGCAGTTTTTATGCGCTGCTCAACCGCCTGGGGGAAATGCCGCTGCCGCACTATATTACGCACCAGCTGAAAAACAAGGAGCGCTATCAGACGGTGTATTCCCGCGAGCTTGGGTCGGCGGCGGCCCCGACCGCCGGACTGCATTTTACGCCGGAGCTGCTGGAACGGATCCGGAGCATGGGCGTTGCCATCGGGTTTGTCACGCTGCATGTCGGGCTCGGAACCTTCCGACCTGTAAAGGCAGAGGACATTACAGACCACAAAATGCATTCCGAGCACTATGAGCTGTCGCCCGAGACGGCGGAGCTGATCAACCGAACCAAGGCCTCGGGCGGAAGGGTTATCGCCGTGGGCACCACCAGCTGCCGGACGCTCGAAAGCATCGGGATGCAGGACGGAGTCATTCACCCGGGCCACGGCTGGACGGATATTTTTATCTATCCGGGCTACCGTTTTCAGGTGCTGGACGGCCTGATTACCAATTTTCACCTGCCGGAGAGCACACTGATTATGCTTGTTTCGGCTTTTGCGGGGTACGATCACACGATGGCGGCCTACCGTCATGCGGTGGAGGAGCGGTACCGCTTCTTCAGCTTCGGGGATGCGATGCTGATTGTGTAAAAGTCCGGAGGCGGGGCCGAGCGGCCGGCCGGGCGGGGAAGCCACGGATGGAAGGAGAACACACGATGGAAGTGACACGGAAAACGGGTGCGGCGCGCCGCGGTGTATTTCAGACGGTACACGGAACGGTTCAGACACCCGCGTTTATGAATGTGGCCACCTGCGGCGCCATTAAGGGGGCGCTGGAGGCGGAGGATCTGAGGAACATCGGCTGCCAGGTGATGCTGTGCAATACCTATCATCTGCACGTGCGTCCGGGGGATGAGGTGGTGCGCGCGATGGGCGGGCTGCATTCCTTTACCGACTGGCGGGGGCCGATCCTGACGGACAGCGGAGGATTCCAGGTGTTCTCTCTGGCCGGGCTGCGCAAGATCCGCGAGGAAGGGGTGGAGTTCGCCTCGCACGTGGACGGACGACGGCTGTTCATCGGGCCGGAGGAGAGCATGCGCATTCAGTCACACTTGGCCTCGACCATTGCCATGGCCTTTGACGAGTGTGTGGAAAATCCCGCACAACACAGCTATTCGGAGGCCTCCTGTGCGCGTACCACGCGCTGGCTGGCGCGGTGTCAGGAGGAGATGGCACGCCTGAACGGGCAGCCGGATACGATCAATCCGCATCAGCTGCTGTTCGGTATCAATCAGGGGTGCACCTTTGCGGATCTGCGCGTGGCGCACATGAAGGATATTGTGTCGATGGGGCTGGACGGCTACGCCATCGGCGGTCTGGCGGTCGGGGAACCCGCGGAGGTTATGTACCGCATGATCGAGGAGGTAGAGCCGTATATGCCGCAGGATAAGCCCCGCTACCTCATGGGGGTGGGGACGCCGGTCAATATTCTGGAGGGCGTGTACCGCGGCGTGGATCTGTTTGACTGCGTGATGCCGGCGCGCAACGCCCGGCACGGACACGTCTTTACGTGGAGCGGACGGCGCAACATGCTCAATGAGAAGTACGAACGGGATCCGCTGCCGATTGACGAGGAGTGCGACTGCCCGGTATGCCGGACGCACTCGCGCGCCTATATCCGGCATCTGTTCAAGGCCGGGGAGATGCTCGCCATGCGTCTGTGCGTGCTGCACAACCTCTACTTTTATAATACGCTGGCGGCACGAATCCGTGAGAGTCTGGATCGGGGAAATTTCACGGAATTTTATGAACGGTACCGCACGGTGCTGGATCAGAGGGTATAAGCCAGGGGGTAATGCTACGGGTGTGATTTCTTGGTTTCCGCGGGGAATACCGGTGCTGTTCGGTGTGGTTTTTGCCGTGGTGTTTGTGTGCATTCTGGTGATGTGGTTTACAATGATTCGTACCGTGCGCCGGACGGTGCGCCAAAACGACCGTTCGCCGCGGCTGACGGTAGAGGCCACGGTGG
>URYX01000238.1 GCA_900552225.1 uncultured Oscillospiraceae bacterium
ATGTATACCGAGGCCAAAATGCACGATATGTTTCTGACGCGGAGCGATTTTCAGACGTGGGGCCCCTATTTTGATCTGTGTATCGGGGCCTGGAGCGGCGACGTTATGAAGCTGCGGGAGCAGGAAATCAAGGCCGGCTCCTATTTTGACCCGTACCATGTGTACAGCCGCGAGGATCTGGCCATCGTCGGGCCGGACGGCAAGGGGCTGCAGTCGGACTATGCCTCCGATACCGGAAGTCCGCTGTATCTGATGTGCCACAACAGCGACGCGGTGCTGCAGTACGGCAGGGAGTACGTGGAAAACTGCCTGAGCTTCGGGGCGCAGGGAATGTTCTATGACGACATCCGGATGCCCTATCATCCGCTGCGCGAAAATGCGCAGAAGTGCTATTCCACGCTGCATACCCATGAGAGCAGCGAGCCGATCAGCACAAGCTATCTGAACCGCACCGTCAGCGGACTGTACCGCCTTGTCAAGGAGCGCAACCCGAATTTTTATGTGGTGCTGAACGGCGGCAACCCGATGGGCGGCTCGGACGAGGATGCCATCTTTGAGCAGGAGAATCTGTGGAAATACTCGGATGCCTGCATGTGGGAGCATTTTCTCTACGATGCCAACACGACGCGCTGGCTGAACCGCGGGACGCTGCTGAAGGCGGCCAAGCGCATTTCGGCGGGTATCCGCGAGGGAAAAACGCAGCTGATCCTGTCCTACAGCTACGACAAAATGACGGCGGCCAAGGCCATCCGCGCGGCTACGGAGACGCTGGCCTACTGCCGTATGTACGACATGATGTGGAGCGATTACGCGTCCCTGTATGCCTCGCCCGTCTCGCAGGAGGTGACGCAGCGGATCTACGGCATCAAGACGGGCCCCGCGGGGCGGCTCGGTGTCTATTACGGAACCGTTGTCGAGGAGGAGAGCGGCGCGCCGATCTCCGGCGTCACCGTGGATGCAGGCGGCGTGACCGCGGTCACGGATGCGAACGGCTGCTTCCGGATCGAGATGCCGATGAACCGCTATACGGTTTCGCTGTCCAAGGCGGGCTACGCCGCGGCACAGGCGACGGTCCGGGGGTATCAGCTCCGGCTGACCATGAAAAAGGAGGTCGGAACCGTCTATTATGTCTCGCCCTTCGGCAGCAACGACAACGACGGCCTGTCGGCGGAGAAGGCGTTCCGGAGTCTCAATTATGCCGAGGTGACCGGAAAGCTGAAGCCGGGAGATACCGTGGTGGTGACCGAGGGGATTTACAATCTGCCGGAGGAGACGCTCTATACCGGCTGCGGCACGGCGGAGCACCCGATCACCTATGTGGCTCAGGGCAATGCGGTGCTGCGTATCAAGGGCGGTGCCGGCCGTGGACTGGTGCTGAACGGGGATTATACCGTGTTCACGGGCTTTACCGTGGAGGGCAGCGAGAGCGGTGCGGCCGGCCTGGTGACGGTCGGCGGCAATTATGTGGAGGTCAAAAACTGCGTATTCCGCGATCTGGCGTATTATACGAAGCGGGGCGCGGATGCGGCCGCGGCCATTACGCTGAACGGCACCGGTGCGCGCTTCCATCATAATATCGTCGGACAGGATCTGTATGCCGAGGCGGCGGTGGCGGTCAACGGAGCGCAGGCCGAGGTGGTGCACAACACCTTTGACGGCGGCTACTGCGTCGAAGGACAAACCGCTGCAGCCCTTGCCTTCGGAGACGGGGCATCCGACGTGACGGTGCAGAATAACATCTTTACCCGCTACGACCGTGCGTACACGGGCTATGAGGCCGGGCGCGGCCGCTTCGGAGGCAACCTGTTCTCCGCCATCGGAGACAATGCGGAGGGCTGCATGGTCGAGGAAGACCGCCGGGCCGACAATCTGCGCTTTATGTATGCGCCGCTCGGAGACTATGGGCTGAAGCAGGACAGTGCCGCCGTCAACAGCGGCGTAGAGGCCGGCTTTGCCTGGCGCGGCGAGGCCCCCGACGTGGGAGCCAAGGAGAGCAAGTTCTCGTCGGAGGGCTATGAGGCGGCCATGGACGACAACGGATGCCTCTACCGCGTGTTTGCCGATACGGTGGTGGTGATGAACCTGTCGCAGACGGATTACACCGTTTCGGTGCCGACCGGACGCGCGGGAGTACAGCTGAAGGATGCCGTCACGGACAATGTGATCGCGGCGGACGGAGAGGGCGTGCTGCATATTTTTGCGGAGGCGGGAACCTCCGTCATTCTGCAGGCCCGGTAAACCGAAAAGGCAGCGACCGGACGCAGAAATGCGCCCGGTCGCTCAGACTGTCAAAAAAGGCCGCAGGCCGCAAAAGCAGCATAAATTCGGGGAAAGAAGTAC
>URYX01000239.1 GCA_900552225.1 uncultured Oscillospiraceae bacterium
TGAATTTCCGATTCTTTCTCTTTGAATTATTAAAAATGCGGTTGGCCCTTGCGTGGAGCGTTTTTTGCTTTCTGCGTCGTGCGCCTGCAGCCTTTCAGACAGCCTCCGAGCGTGTCCAAAGACTACATTTTGACACGCTCGACTCTGTCCGAACCGGTCCACAAGGCCGCAAAAACGGCCTTTGGAAACTCCTCTCAGACCGCAGCCCGCTCCCGGCAGACGGTTCCCTCGTTCTGCGGCCCGTTGTGAAAAATTTCCTGCAAATATTCCCGGGATTTTTTGGCATAAGCCCTTGCTTTTTCTCGCACAAGCCTGTATAATAGACGTATCCGGGGTGGAAAGTGGTGTAAAATGGTGTCTAGTGGTGGATATTCCACATTTTCCACCGGATTTTCCACCGTCCCATAGCGGGCACATGGAAAAATGTCGAATTTTCAATTTTCAGGAAACGGAGGGGTCTGTGTGGTCGGACAGTATGCGCATACGCTGGATGCCAAGGGCCGGGTTTTTGTACCCGCCAAGCTGCGCAGCGAGCTCGGTGAGTCCTTTATCGCCGCGGCCGTCATGGACCACTGCGTCTGCCTGTATGCACAGTCCGAATGGGACAAGCTTCAGGAGGGGCTGTCCGCCATGCCGATGACCAAGGCCCGCAGGCTGCAGCGCTACCTTTCCGCCAACGCCGCGGATGTACAGGTGGACGCACAGGGGCGCATCACGCTGCCGCGCCATTTAATCGACTACGCCTCGCTTGAGAAGGAAGCACTGGTGGTCGGTGCCGGCAACCGCGCGGAGATCTGGAATCCCTCTGCCTATCGCGAGGTCATGGACAGCATGACCTCCGAAGAGGTCGAGGCGGAATTTGCCGAGCTCGGCTTTTAAGACGGAGGCGCACCGATGAACACCTACGCCACCTCCTATCATGCGCCCGTGCTGCTGCGGGAGACACTGGAAGCGCTGGCCATACGTCCCGACGGCCTTTACTTAGACGGTACGGCGGGCGGCGGCGGTCACTCGGCCGCCATTGCCGCCAGACTCACAACCGGACATCTGTATTCCCTGGACCGGGATCCGGACGCCGTGGCCGAAGCCGGAGTACGGCTGCAGGGGCTCCCCGCCACCGTCATCCGCAGCAACTTCACGGAAATGCGCCGCGTGCTCGACGAGCAGGGCGTAACCGGCGTTGACGGCATTCTGCTTGACATCGGCGTCTCCTCCCATCAGCTGGACACACCGGAGCGCGGCTTTTCCTTTCACGCCGACGCCCCGCTCGATATGCGGATGAGCCAAAGCGGCCAGACCGCCGCCGACCTGGTCAATACGCTGCCCGCCGCCGAGCTTTGCCGGATTTTCCGGGAGTTCGGAGAGGAAAAGTTCGCCGCCCCCATTGCCCGCTCCATCGAGCGCGAACGGACGCGGTACCCGATCGAAACTACACTGCAGCTGGCGGAGCTGATCAAATCCGCCGTCCCCGCCGCGGCGCGGCGGGACGGACATCCGGCCCGTCGGGTGTTTCAGGCACTGCGCATTGCCGTCAACCATGAGCTGGACTGCCTTTCGGAGGCGCTTGTCACCGCCTTTGACTGTCTGAACCCCAACGGCCGCCTCGCGGTGATCACTTTTCACTCGCTGGAGGACCGCATCGTCAAGCAGCAATTTGCCCGCTGGAAGCAGGGCTGCCTCTGTCCGCCGGAGTTTCCGGTCTGCGTATGCGGACGCACTCCGGCCGCCCGCATACTGAAGCCCGTCACGGCGGACGCACAGGAGCTTGCGGATAACCCCCGCAGCCGCAGCGCCAAGCTGCGCTGCGCAGAAAAGCTGCACGCCCCCTATCCCGACTGACCCCGGCCGTTCCCGGCCTTTTATTCTACCTTATAAAGAAAGGAACTGAGCATCCATGACGCAGAAAAATGCCGCCTACGATCTGTCTCTGTTTGAGGCAAAGGCCCCGCATGTCGTTGCCCTGGAGCCGAACAAAAAGCAACAACAGGAAGCGCTCCGACGCAATCGCCTTCAGACGGTCATCCGCGTGGTAACGGCACTGTTTTTCTCTGCCCTGGTGCTCGGTGCCGTCGTTCTGATGATCGTCAGCCGGGTACGGCTGACCGAAATGAACGAAAACCTATCCGAGCTCGAGGAGCAGTTGGCCATTCTGGAGAGCGAGCATATCCGTTTGAACGGAGAGCTCTCCGCCCAGGTTTCCGCCGAAAGCATCGAAAGCTACGCGCTTTCCCACGGGATGCAGAAGACCGAGCCGCACCAGATCGTCTACTTCACCATGGAGCCGGAGGACCGTATTGCCG
>URYX01000240.1 GCA_900552225.1 uncultured Oscillospiraceae bacterium
GCATACGACCCCGCCATCACGATCGGCTTGCGGGCCTCCTCACCTGTGAAGGTAATAACGCTTTTGTCCTCTCCGGCCCCGATCATCACCCGCGAATCGAGCACCACGGAATCCGAAATCCGAAAGTCACCCGCCGGCACAAAAATTCCGTTTCCGGACTGCGCCGCCCAGCGAAATGCCTGTGTGTCGTCCGTCGCTCCGTCACCCTTGGCCCCGAAGGCCAGCACGCTGACAAACCCCGCCGGGCAATACTCCGCCGTTTTCGCCTGCCCGCTGGCCTCTCCGGCCCCGGCTACCAAAATCAACCCCGTCATCCAACATACCATCCATATACGCCATCGTTTCATCGTCTTCACCCTGTTTTAATTTTACTGGTTGTGAAACTTTTTTCGCATTCGTTAACCGCCAAGTTAAGCATTTGCTACAAATTTATTGTACCACTCGTCGTTAAAAATGTCAATATATAAATTTATTTTTTAAAATTCTTGCTTTGCTTCTTGAATTTCGCCTCATTTTGTTTACTTTTTAGTAAACTAATAAAATGCGCTGAGCGCCTTATCCCCGCACTCGCTCCGTCCCCTGTCCTCCGCCGCACCGTTCGCCCTTCCAGGCCTGAAATTTTCCGCCACTTTTTCTTTTTATTCCCGTTTTCTTTTCTCTCCCCACTTTACAAACGCACGACCCCGTGCTACAATGAGGCTCACAAAAGCATACACGCGGGGACTCCAAGCAGGAAGAAGGCTGCCCGCGTTCGGGAGGGATATCGGATGTCACAGGCAATGAGAGCGGCGGACATTTTCGGAGATCATATGGTTTTGCAGAGGGATCAGCCCATTTTGCTGTTCGGCACCGGCGACGGAACCGCCGAGGCCGTTCTTGGCGGCCACACCGCCTGCGCCGAAAGCACCGATGGCCGCTGGCGGCTGCAGCTGCCCGCCATGCCCGCGGGAGGACCGTACACTCTGCAGCTGCGGCTCAACGGCAAGGAGCAGGTGTGGGAGGATGTTTACATCGGCGATGTCTGGATGGCCGCAGGGCAGTCCAATATGGAGCTGATGCTGTGCGATGCACAGCATACGGACGACGACCTTCGGACAATTCCCTCGGTGCGTTATTTTAAAACCACCCTGGAAAACGAAGGACAGCGTCAATGGGTCGAGGCCGGCCCCGACACCACCCTGCATTTTTCCGCCATCGGCGGACGCTTCGGACGCCGCATGGCGGAGGCGCACGGCATCCCCGTCGGCATCATCGGCTGCAGCCGCGGCGCCACCTGCATCGAAAGCTGGACCGAAAAAAGCCGGCTCTGCGGCACGGATCTGGAGCTGCCGCCCGAGCAGCGCTTCCACGACGCGGTGCTGTATCCGAACAACGACTACGGAGATCTGTACGAACGCATGGTGACTCCTCTGACACCCTTCCGGATGTGCGGCGTCCTGTGGTACCAGGGGGAGAGCAATCGCGGACCGCACGACGGCGCGCTGTACGGCGCTCTGCTCACGCAGCTGATTGCCTGCTGGCGCGAACGGTTTGAACAGCCGGAGCTGCCGTTTCTTATCGTACAGCTGACGCGCTGCGGCGACGATGAGTCGGTCGCCTTCTGGCCCCTGATCCGTCAGCAGCAGCTGGAGGCCTCCCGCCGCATTCCCCATACCGCCATGGTCACCACGACCGACCTCGGGCAAACCGACCAAATCCACCCGGTACGCAAAAAAGAGGTGGCCGATCGCCTGTTTCTGGCCGCTCAGCATCTGGTGTTCGGGGAGACCGCAGAGTACTGCGGCCCTCTGCCGGAGGCGGCCGATGTGGACACCGACGGCATCCGCATCACCTTCTCTCATGCCGAAGGGTTGCACACAGAGGGGGAGCTCTCGGACATTTTCTGTCTGACAGAGGACGGTACGCTGCTCCACACACCGGCCGTGCTGGACGGCGGCACCCTGTTGATTCCGCTGCCGCAGGGATCACGCGTACAGGAGATACGTGCGTGGTACCGCAACGACCCGATCGTAACGCTGTATAACGGCAGCGGGTTCCCCGCCTCCCCGTTTTCTCTCCGGCTCGCCTGACCGGTCGGAAACGAAATTTCAAAGATCAGTATCTGACACACGCAAGAGGTCGGAGTCATAAGACTCCGACCTCTTCAGTCTGTCAAAGAACCCATGCTTTCAAGGAGCGAGAGCATGGGATTTCTTCGAAAATCGAGGGAGCAGGGAGAAAAAGCAAGCGAAAAAGGAGCGCTCCCAGCTCCGGTTTGCCAGCTTTTTCAGGTTCATGGCAGCCAATTTAAGCCT
>URYX01000241.1 GCA_900552225.1 uncultured Oscillospiraceae bacterium
CTGCGTCGTGCGCCTCTTACCGTATCCATATACGCCTACAGAGGCGCACTCCTTGTCCCTGCAGCCTTTCAGACAGCCTCCGAGCTTGTCAAAAACATAGGTTTTTGACAAGCACCCAAGGCGGGATGCTGCGTAAAGCGGCATCCCGCCTTGGATGTTTTGACGGTGGAAACAGCCGGGAGGACGGCAGAAAAAAGCCCCGACCCGGCTTCCCCGCACGGAAGCCGGGTCGGGGCTTGGATGGTTCCGAAAGACTGCAGGCCGCAAAAATCGGGGGGCTGTGATGCCGGGGACGCGGCCCGCCCACGGTTACAGCGAGTCAGGGGTGAGCGGGACGATGTGCAGGGCGGCACAGGTGTTGCCCTGCAGCGTGCGCGTCAGTGTGATCCGGCCGTCCTCGGCCGTCACCCGGTCGGAGACAGAGGGGCTCAGCCAGTCGGTGACCCGGAAGGCGGCGCCCTCGAGATGGGCGGCAGCCGTGTTCAGGTGGGCGGTGACGGTGCGGTCGGGGCCGATGAAGTCATCGGAGAACACGGGGGCACCGTCGGACATTAGCTCTATGCGCCGGAAATGCGCATGGGCCCGCGAGGTGACCAGCGAGAGGCGGCCGCCTCTCCAGTCAACTGCGGTTTCTGCCTGCAGACGGTCACCGATGCAGAGACTCAGCCGGCCATCCTTTACGGATACCCGGAGGAGGCCGCCGTGGATTGGAGAGTGATTGGTCGAGCGGTCACACAGGAAACGGCCGTTTTCGTAGGCAAAGACACGGCCCGTGCCGTTCCAGCCCACGAAGATGCCGGTGCGGCTGTCGGGGACGGAGCCCTCCTCCTGCAGCAGCAGGCCGACCAAGCCGCCCATATCCTGATCGGGATCCAGCTTGAGCTCGGTATCCAGCAGAATGTCCACGCACGGAGGCAGCGGCACCTCCAGCCGATTGGCACAGAGGCTGTCCCGGCGGTTTTGAGAGAGCTGTCCGTATTCGACGGTCCAGTTTCCGGACTGCGGGGCCCATTCGGGGCGGCCGGTGCCGGGATGCCCGAGGATTACCACCGCCTCGCCGGCACCGAACCGGGCATAGGCGGGCAGGAGGGCATCGGAGTCCACGGGCAGCAGATTGCTTTCGTTCAGCGGGCCGCCGGAGGGCTCCAGCAAATACGGGAAGCGGCGGCGCAGCTTCAGCAGGGAGGACAGCCGGGCGGTGAAGGCCGCGTGGCGGGACTGCTCCTCCCAGGACAGGGTGTTGAAAAAGAGAACGTTGCGCGGGCTGCAGGTGGCCGAGTTGGAGGCGGTGAATTCCTCTCCCATATACATCACGGGAAGGAAGGGGGCGAAGGCCAGCTCGTATCCCGCACGCAGCAGAGAGCCGTTCAGCTGATAGGTATAGGTGTCGTGATTGCTCATGCAGACGGTGTAGAAGCCGGCCTTTCCCTGAGCCGGCAGCTGCTGCCCGTTCTGCACCACGGCGGGGAGGGACTGCTCATACAGGAAATCGCCGCAGCCCTGTGTGTCGTTGCGGGTGCCCACGCCGCTTTCCTCAAACAGAAATGCCTGTCTGCGGTCGTTTTTCATCTCGGAGAACAGGAGAATTTCGTGTCCCTCCTCCAGGCAGGCGAGGCGCACGCGCTCCCAGACGTCGTATCCGGAGATCATCGGCTCCAGATCGCACCGGAAGCCGTCCACGTGATAGTCGCGCACGAAATGCACGGCGTTTTCGACCCAGTGCCGCTGGAATTCCGGATTTTGGAAGTCAAAATCCGCCATGCCCCAGGAGCCGACGATTTCGCCCTGCTCATTGTGGCGGAAATAGGAGGGGTGGTCTTGCACCCATGTGCTGTTGAAGGTGACTCCGTGCGGTACGATTTCCAAAAAGACGCGCAGGGACAGACGGTGAGCCTCTGCCACAAAGTCGCGGAAATCCTCCTCGGAGCCGTAGCGGGGATCGAGCTTATCCGGCTCTTTTACGTCGAAATTGCAAAAACGGCCCGGAACACAGCCATAGGCCGGGTCGGTATTCGGTTCGTATACGGGGGTCAGCCAAAGGGCGGTGATGCCCAGGTCGGCCAGGTAGGGCAGCTTTTGCTGGGCGGCGGCCCAGGTTCCCTCCGGTGTAAAGCCGTCGGGGTGCAGCTGATAGATGATTAAGGAAGCCGCCCACGCGGGGGCGGGGAGAAGATACGGCACGGTGATCACTTCTTTCGGTGAATTATGATGGGACAAGGGGAGGCGGCGGAACCGAAGTTCCGCCGCCGCAGACTGTCAAAAAAGTCCGCAGGTCGCAAAAGCAATATA
>URYX01000242.1 GCA_900552225.1 uncultured Oscillospiraceae bacterium
CTGCAGGAGCGGTCGGTGGATTGCCTGTGGAGCTGCTTTACCATGGATGGTCGGGAGGAGCGTTACCTTTGGGCAGGCCCGTATATGAAAAGCCGTCAGGTCGTGGTGGTGCGGGAGGACAGCGAAATCCATACACTGCAGCAGCTGAACGGGCGGAATGTTGCGGTGCAGTCGAGCACCAAGCCGGAGGAAATTTTTTTGGATTCGCCGGAGGGCGCGGTGCCGTCGGTGAAGCATTTGTACTGCTTTAAGAGCATCGATGAGACGTTTGCGGCGCTGCGCAAGGGCTATGTGGATGCCTGCGCCAGCCATGAGGCGCTTTGCCGGGAGTTTATCCGGGAGGCCCCCGCGGGAACCTATCGGATTTTGGAAGAACCGCTGATGGAGGTACGGCTCGGCGTGGCCTTTGACCTTTTCCGTGCCGATGAGTTTGCCGGGACGGCAGAGGCCCTGAAAACGGTCCTTCACGCGATGCGGGAGGACGGAACCACCGCGCGGATTTTGGAAAGCTACGGAATCAATACCGATTGGGCATTGGGGTGACGGGAGTGAAACGAAAATCCATCAAGGCGGCCATTTTTCCTTTTCGGTTTCTTATTTTTCTGGCGGGCTCCGGCATAGCGGTTATGCTGCTTTCACTGTGGCTTGGAAGCTGGCTGAGCCTGCGCAATGCCGAGGATGTGCTGACCCGAACGCTGAGCTATATGAAGAAGCAGTGTGTCAGCTACGATGAGGTGCTGGCGGCAGATACCGTCAAAAGTCTGATCCAACTGACCGAGCAGGCAGTGGAGCTGAGCAGCGACAGCGAAAACGGTTATACGGCGCGCGACGGGGATACTCTGCGCGACTATGCGGAAAACCAGCGGATTACCGGTATTATTGTGACGGATGCACAGCTGAACCCAGTGTACGAATACAGCAGTGACGGTCTGGCCTATGCCGACTGGGAGGCACTGCTCCGCAGTCCTGCCGTCAGCAGTGTGCAGCAGTATCCGGTGAAAATCTATACCGAACGAGTTTTGCAAAACGGAAGCGATTATGACGTGGCGGCCGTGAGCCGGGAGGACGAGCCCGGTATCGTCTTTTGCCGTCGGTATCAGGATGACGGCATTATGGAAAGCACCTATGCCTCGGTGCGCAGTCTGCTGGCCGGTTATGAAACGGTACTGGACGGAACGCTGTTCATCACGGACGGAGAAACCGTTCACGGAACCAATCAGAACGAGCTGCAGGGGCAAAGCGTTTCCGCCTGTCCGCTGATTGCCGCGCTGGACCGCGAGGAGCGGTCCGAAACACTGTACCGCCTTGAGAGTGACGGTGAGGGATATTACGGCGGAAAAACCAAGTGCCGCGGGTATATGCTGTATGTGTATTATCCGCAAAGTGCGGTGTTTGCGATACGCGGCAATATCCATATGGTGGCCATCGGCATTTATGCGCTGCTGTCGCTTTGCCTGACGGGGGTGCACGTCCGTATCCGGCAGAATCATCTGATGCTGCTGCATGAGCAGAGTGAAACCGTCCGCGCCATCAGCCGCATTTATGTCAGCAATATTCTGATCGACAGGGAGCATGACCGCTTCCAGGTGCTGCGGCCGTCTCCCGCAACGGCGGACCTGCTCTCCGACTGCCGCACGGCGACACAGCTGCTGGAGACGCTGGCGCAGCGGTATGTGGCCGAAAAATACCGCGGGGAATACCGCACCTTTACGGATCTTCAGACCATGGAGAAGCGGCTTGCCGGCAAGGACGTACTGGTGCTTAGTTATCAAAGTGTGCAGCAGGTGTGGTTCTGCGATATGCTGATTGTGAAGGAGCGGGCGGCAGACGGAACGCTTCGTTCGGTACTGCTGGTTTCCCGGGATATCGGGGAGGAGAAGCAGCGCGAGCTGCAGTATCAGCGTCTGCTGGAGGAGACCACACAGCAGGCGACACAGGCCAATGCCGCTAAGACCGATTTTCTGCGCCGTATGACCCATGATATCCGGACGCCGATCCATGTGATTCTCGGTATGGTCGATATGGCCGAGCGTCAGCCGGAGCGGCGGGACTATTGCCGGGGGGAGATCTGGGAATCGGCCGAGCTGTTGCTGGAGCTCGTCAACGATGTGCTGACGCTGAACAAATTGGATTCGACCGATGTTGTGCTGGAGGATAAGCCGTTTGATTTGTGGCAGCTGCTGTGTGAGATGAAATCCATGATTGAGGTACAGGCGGCACAGCGGGGTGTCCGGGCCGAGGACTGGCGGGTGGAGCTGACGCATTC
>URYX01000243.1 GCA_900552225.1 uncultured Oscillospiraceae bacterium
GGCAAGAAGGACATCAGCTTCACGGTCGGACGCAAGGACGGGCAGGCCGCCGTTGACGCCCTGCGCGACTACTGCGACGCGGTCGGGGCGGAGAGCGTCAGCTACGACACCGATGTGGCCAAGGTATCGGTGGTCGGGGCCGGCATGCAGACACACGAGGGCGTGGCAGCCGAGATGTTCGAGGCCCTGTTTGATGCAGGCATCAACATCAGTATGATTACCACCAGCGAAATCAAGGTATCGGTGCTGCTGCCGGCGGAGGATGCCGACCGGGCGGTTGCGGCGGTGCACGAAAAGTTTTTCGGGGAATAAGGAGTACTCCGGGAGCTTCCGCAGACGGATACCACGAGGCGTCTCCGGATACCGCAGGCCGCAGGGCCGCGGTATCCGGAGACGCTTTTGTCTGCATTCGGAGGCAGTCACGGCTTGACAAAGGCGTGACGACAGAGTATACTGTATTTTATATAGGTAAAATGAGGGATTGTGCCGTCTGACCGAGGGCGCTTGCCGGAGAACGGCGGGCGCGCCCGGCGAGGGCCGGGAATCGAGGGATACCATGATACAGCTGTGTGCCCCCTGTCTGTTTGGGATTGAGGGGATTTTGGCCGACGAGCTCAAGCGTATGGGAGCGTCTGAGGTGCAGGCCGAAACAGGCCGCGTGCTGTTTGGCGGCGAGGCCGCCATGATTGCGCGGGCCAATCTCCGCTCCCGCTATGCCGAACGGATCCAGATTGTGCTCGGGCGGTTTCCCGCACGCACCTTTGAGGAGCTGTTTGACGGGGTGGCGCGGCTTCCGTGGGAGCAGTGGATCGGCAAAACGGACCGGTTCCCGGTCAAGGGCTGGTCGCTGAATTCCGCGCTGCACAGCATTCCCGACTGTCAGTCCATCGTCAAAAAGGCTATTGTCCGGCGGCTTGAAAGAGCCTACGGGCTCTCCTGGTTTGAGGAGACCGGGGCGCTGTATCAGGTGCAGTTTACGCTGATGCGGGACGAGGCCATGCTGCTCATCGATACCAGCGGGGCGGGGCTGCACAAGCGCGGCTACCGTGCGCAGGCCGGAGAGGCCCCGCTCAAGGAGACGCTGGCCGCCGCCATCGGTGACATCATGCGGGTACGCCGGGCGGAGCAGATTGTCGATCCCTGCTGCGGCTCGGGGACGCTGCTGATTGAGGCCGCGCTGGCGGCGCGGCGGATGGCCCCCGGGCTGCGCCGCGGCTTTGCGGCCGAGCGGTTTGCGCAGGTGCCGCTTACCGTGTGGGAGGAGGAGCGCACGCAGGCGCGCGCGCTGGAGCTGGCCGACCGGCCGCTGCGGCTGATCGGCGGCGATATCGACCCCGCCATGCTGCAGCTGACGCGGCAGAATGCCGCCAAGGCGGGGGTTTCGGATTGCCTGCAGGTCAGGCGGCAGGAGCTGGCGCGGTTTGTGCCGGAGGGCGACAGCGGCGTGGTGCTGTGCAACCCGCCCTACGGTGAGCGGATGGCCGACAAGGATGAGGCGGCGCGGATTATCCGCGAGATGGGGCGCGTATTTGTGAAAAAGAGCGGCTGGAGTTATGCGATTATCAGCCCGGAGGAGCAGTTTGAGACGCTGTTCGGGCGCAGGGCCGACAAGCGGCGCAAGCTCTACAACGGGATGCTCCGCTGTCAGCTGTATATGTATTTCTGAACGGAAAGAAGGATGCCCTGTGCGTCATTGTTTTATCCTCAACCCCGCGGCCGGGAAAAAGGGACGGGCCCTCGGACTGGAGCCGGAGATTCATCGGTATTTTGAGGCACACCCCGGGGCGGATTATGCCATCCGAGTGACCACGGCGCCCGGCGATGCGCGGCTGTTTGCCCGCGAGGAGGCCGAGCACGGCGAGCCGGTGCGTGTGTATGCGTGCGGCGGCGACGGGACCCTGCTGGAGACGGCGGAGGGACTGGACGGATTTCCGCATGCGGAGCTGGCCTCCGTCCCCTGCGGCTCCGGCAACGATTACGTCAAGACCTTCGGTGAGCTGGCCGATTTTCTCGATCTGCCGCGTCTGATTGAGGGGAGCGCGCGCACGGTGGATGCCATTCTCGTGGACGGCACCACGGTGGCTCTCAATCTGTGCTCGCTCGGGCTGGATGCGGATGTGGCCTCCAAAATGTCGGATTATAAGAATCTGCCGCTGGTGTCGGGGCCGATGGCGTATGATCTGGCGCTGGTCTATGTGCTGGCTGTCTCTTATACACATCTGACGCTGCCGACGACTCC
>URYX01000244.1 GCA_900552225.1 uncultured Oscillospiraceae bacterium
GGGACTTTGGCTTTGGCAGCTGCAGGGCGCGGCCGGGAAACCGCTCCCTGCTGATTCTGCGGCGGTCCCGTGTGGACGGCGGCAGAATCAAAGGGGAAAGAGAAAGGGGAAAAGACGGATTTTCCGTCGGAGAAGAAAGCAAAAAATCGGCCGGAAGCCGCGGATGGCTTCAGGGAGCTGCCGCAATGGCAGACTGCTTCAGCGTAACTCCCCATGCCTCGGTTACGGCCCGGGCCGGATTGGCCTGTATGGCCTCCGTCAGCAGCTCCAGAGTCTGATAAGCAACGGTGCCGTCCTCCAGAGTGGCGGAGGAGAGGGTGATGGGGTCACAGAGAACCTCCGTGAGGTCCCCGGGTGCCACGGGAGTGCGGTAATAGTAGGTGCAGCCGTCCGATCCGGCGGCCCATTGTTCCGCGGCCGGAGAAACGGCGGGGAGCCGGGAGGCTATGCCGATCGGTTCCCCCTGCGCATTGACCCAGTAGGAGACCAGGCGAATGCGGAGATAAGCCTCCGTATTGCCGGTATTCCGAATCCGGATCTCGGATTTTTCGGTGCCGATATGCTGACCGCCTCCGGTATAGAGTGTTTTGTCCAGAACCTCCTGCACCTGACAGGAGATAACGGCCCCTGTCAACGGATTGTCTGCCTCCGCTTTGCGGAACAGATAGGCCGTGGTGATTCCGGCTGCGGTCAGAAGAACGAGTGCGGCACAGAGAATCAGGATTCCCTTCGGATACAGCTTCCGCATGGGCTCACCCCCTTCGGTTGGAATTGACGGCTCCGTTGCCGTTGAGCCAGTGGCTCTGTACGGAGCCGGCTTCAAACAGCACACGGGCCTCGGTATTCTCCGTAACGGTGACCTCTGCCGCCGCATCGCCGTAGCGCCAGGACCAGCCGTTCACCTGCTCCACCGTGTAGTCCCTGCAGAGCATCTGACGGACGGTAACACTGCCGTTGCCGGTAACGGTGACATAGATGGCCTCGTTCGGCTCACTGACCGGCGTGATTCTATAGACAAAGGTGCGCGTGCCGTTTCCCTCATCAGCGGTTCCGTTGCTGCGGACAATGGTCAGGCTGCCGTAAACGGGTGTGAATTTGGCATAGAAGATGTTGACGGTCGGCATGGGGTCCAGCAGGCGCGTCGTCGGATAAAGGGTGCTGTCGCTGACCGTGTGCTCGGTGTCGGCCGGAACGGTACAGTCCGCATCCAGATACCACCCTGCAAAGCGATAGCCGGGGAGCGCCGCAGCAGCGGAGCCCCGGAATGCTTCCAAACCGTTGACCACCTCAATGGTGCGGCTTAGCGTGCCTCCGACGCCGGGCACCTTGTATTCCACGGTAAACTGCAGCGGGGAATAGAAGAAGACAATGGCGTTTTGACTGTTGTCGGAGCGCAGTGTCAGTGATTGCACCGTCTTGGAAACACAGGTCATCCCATTAATCGGCACTCTTTCCTCCTGTACGGAGGTGCCGAATTGCCCGGCATTGTCTACCGTTTTGACAGGCAGCAGTACACCGTTTGCGTGCTGCGGGTCGGATGCGTCATAGGTCAGCTCTCCGAGCTTGTCCACCGGGGTGCCGTAGCGCAGATAGTAGACCTTGTAACTCTGAAGATTGCGCTTGTAGAAAATATACAGCTCCGTGCCCTCGTTTTTTACCGTGATCTCAAAGTACGGATGCTCGGTGTCCTCGGTCTGCAGGGAAATCGGGTCGGTTTTGTCAATCAGTGCATCCGGCAGCACGGTGAAGCCGCTGAATTGCTGCGGTATAATCTGAGATGTGGAGCCGATGGCTCCGATTCCCTCGGTGATGGCGGGGCTTTCGGTGTAGTACAGGAATTCTCCCGTTGCATCGTCCCGTGTCAGTGCCGTTTCCTCGACGCCGGTCTTCTGCAGCATATGGTGGATGGCATAAAAGGCGTTTTGCTTGTCGCGGCTGTAATAGAAGGTCAGCACATTGCCGGCCGAGCCAACGTAGGCCCCGGTCACCGCATCCTTTTCCACGGCAAGAATCAGCCGCTTATAAAACGCGTCCGGAAGATAATTCTGCAGCACCCGGAAGCGCTCGGTAATGACAGCGTAGGAGGTGGAGCCGTTGTAGATACCGCCTTCAGTGCCGGGCATCTCCTCGATCAACTGTCCGTTGTCCTGATACCGGTATTCCACCCGGTAGGTAATCTCCGAGGCCTCGACATAGGTAAAGGTAAAG
>URYX01000245.1 GCA_900552225.1 uncultured Oscillospiraceae bacterium
CGCCGTCGAGGAATACGGCGTGCACTACATCAAGGGAATGGTCGGCAAGGTAACGCCCGACGAAAACGGCAAGCTGAAGGTACAGGGCTCCGATCTGATCTACGGCAAGCAGGTGCACATCGACGCCGATCTGGTGGTGCTGGCCGCGGCCATCGAGCCGGACCGCTCCGCCCGCCCGCTGGCCACCATGCTGACCGCCAGTATGGACACGAACGACTTCTTTACGGAGGCTCACCCGAAGCTGCGTCCCGTCGAGAGTCCGACCGCCGGCGTGTTCCTGTCGGGAACCTGCCAGGGCCCGAAGGATATTCCCGAAACCGTTTCCCAGGCGGGGGCTGCCGCCTCCAAGGTCATCGGCCTCCTGTGCAAGGATAAGCTGACCGGAAATCCCTGCGTCGCCCATTCCGACGAGTGGATGTGCAACGGCTGCTCCACCTGCGAGAAGGTATGCCCCTACGGCGCCATCTCCTATGAGGAGAAGGAGTTCCGGATGCCCGACCGCACCACCAAGGTGCGCCGCGTCGCCGTTGTCAACGAGGCGGTCTGCCAGGGCTGCGGTGCCTGCACGGTCGCCTGCATGTCCGGAGCCATGGATCTGAGAGGCTTCTCCAACAAACAAATCATGGCGGAGGTGGATGCCATATGCAAGTGAATGACTATAAACCGCTGATCGTGGCGTTCTGCTGCAACTGGTGCTCCTATGCGGGAGCGGATCTGGCGGGCAACAACCGCCTGAACTACCCCGACAACGTCAAGATCATCCGCGTTCCCTGCTCCTGCCGCGTCAACCCGATGTTCATCCTGCGCGCCTTCCAGCGCGGAGCCGACGGCGTCATCCTGTGCGGCTGCCATCCCGGTGACTGCCACTATACCTCCGGCAACTATTACGCGCGCCGCCGTATGGCCCTGCTGTTCTCCATGCTCGACTATCTCGGCATCGAGCGCGAGCGCACCCGTGTCGAATGGGTCAGCGCCGCAGAGGGCGCCAAGTTTGCCGCCACCATGAACGATTTTGCCGAAAAAGTTGCGGCTCTCGGTGAAAACAAGAGATTGGAGGATCTGCGATGCAAGAAATAACTCGTGAGGTTCTCGTATCCAAGGCAGCCGAGCTGCTGCAAAACGGAACCGTGAACCGCGTTCTCGGCTGGAAGGCCGGCGAATTCGATTACGACGTCACCCCCGCCGTGTTCCGCTCGGCGGAGGAGGTGGAGGCGGGCCTCGTCTGGAACGGCTTCTGCGGCGCCAACTTCTCCAAATATCTGATCCGGGAGACCGGCGCCGCCGACGGCAAGGTGCTGGTGTTCCTGAAGCCGTGCGATACCTACAGCTTCAACCAGCTGCTGACCGAGCACCGCTTCGACCGCGAAAGGGTCTATGCCGTCGGCGTCCCCTGCCGCGGCATGCTGGACATCCGCACAATCCGTGAGCACGCGGAGGGCATCACGGCCATCCGCGAGGAGGGTGACCGGGTATCCGTGGATACGCTGTACGACGGAACCCGAACCTTCGACTACGCCTCCCTGATGGCGGAGCGCTGCGCCTGCTGCAAATCCAAAAAGCATGTAGCCTATGACGAGCTTCTCGGAGAGGAGGGCGAGGTGCTGGATTCCTCCCGCTTTGATGAGGTGGCGGCGCTGGAGCGCATGACCCCGGATGAGCGGTTCGCCTTCTGGCAGAACGAGCTGTCCCGCTGCATCCGCTGCAATGCCTGCCGTGACGTATGTCCGGCCTGCACCTGCGAAAAATGCGTGTTCGACAACCCGAACTCCGGCGTGGAGAACAAAGCCGCAGCCAACTCCTTCGAGGAAAAGATGTTCCACATCATCCGCGCCTTCCACGTAGCCGGACGCTGCACCGACTGCGGCGAATGCTCGCGCGTATGCCCGCAGCATATCCCGCTGCATCTGCTCAACCGGAAGTTCATCCGCGACATCGACACCTTCTACGGCGACTATCAGGCGGGAGCCGAGGTCGGAAGCCGCGCTCCGGTCGTCAACTATTCGCAGGATGATCTGGAGCCCGGCGAAGCGGTAGAAAGAGGTGAACGGAATGCGTAAGATTGCACGAAACAAGCTCGACGTGCTGTTCGCCGCCATCGCCGCCGACCGTACCCTGTATCTGCCGGTGGACACCAAGGCGGGAGCCCGGTTTGAGGCCTGGGAGGAGGGCAAGACCCTGTCCGAGGCGCTCAACAC
>URYX01000246.1 GCA_900552225.1 uncultured Oscillospiraceae bacterium
GGTATGTGACGACCGGCGCGTATGTGGCGGACTTTGCCGACAGCCGGCTCGAGTCGATCTTCAAGGACGGCTTCGCCGCCATCCTCGACACCGACGCGGACGAGGCCGCGAAGGACCTTTACAAGGACCTCTACAGCTGGTGCAAGTCGAACCTGACCGGCGCTGCCGCGCCGCAGGCGGAGGAGCCGGTCCAGCAGACCGGCTATGGAAGGAGAAAAAGCGTGATCGGCACCATCATCACCATTCTGATCATCTACTGGATCCTGAAGGCCATCTTCGGCTCCGGCCGCAGAGGCGGTGGCGGCGGCTTCTGGTCCGGCCTGTTCCTCGGCTCGCTGTTTTCGAACCGGCACCATGGTCCCGGCCCGGGCCCGCGGCCCGGCGGGTTTGGCGGCGGTCCGCGCCCCGGCGGCTTCGGCGGAGGGCCGAGGCCGGGCGGCGGCTCGCGCGGCGGCTTTGGCGGCGGACGGTCGTCCCGCCGCAATGCACCGCAGCGAGGCGAATCCATCCGTCAGACGGTGATCCTGTCCTTCGAGGAAGCCGCATTCGGCTGTGAGAAGGAGATCACGGTCGAGCGCATCGAATCCTGTGATGACTGCGGCGGCACAGGCGCCGCAAAGGGTACCACGGCGGAAACCTGTCCGAACTGCCGCGGCACCGGCGTTGTTACGCAGACCCAGCGCACGCCGCTCGGCATGTTCCAGACGCAGGGCGCCTGCCCGAACTGCCGCGGCACCGGCAAGATCATCAAGAAGCCGTGTCCGAAGTGCGGCGGTCAGGGCCGTGTCCGCAAGACCCGCAAGTTCAAGGTCAACATTCCGGCCGGTATCGACGATGGTCAGTCCATCCAGCAGCGCGGTCAGGGCAATGCCGGCGTAAACGGCGGCCCCGCAGGCGATCTGTTCGTAACGGTTGCCATCCGTCCGCATCCGATCTTTACCCGCAACGGCTCGGATGTACATGTCGATATTCCGATTTCGTTCGCACAGGCCGCACTCGGCGATACGCTGCAGGTGCCGACCATCGACGGCCGCATCGAGTACAAGATTCCGGAAGGCACACAGACCGGCACGACGTTCCGCATGCGCGGCAAGGGCATCCAGAACGTCAACGGCCGCGGCCGCGGTGACCAGTACGTCCGCGTAAACATCGAGGTGCCGAAGAACCTGTCCGACAAGCAGAAAAAGCTGCTGCGTGAGTTCGAGGAAACGTCTACCGACGAGAATCAGGTTAAGCGCAAGAGCTTTTGGGATAAGGTAAAGGACGCACTTAAGGATAAATAATTAAAGGAGCTTTGCTTTTTGAAGAAATACGGTGAATTGGATTCGGTAAGCTGACCGGGAGGTCGGCTGAACCCATAAACCACCTCCCCAAAGGACGAAAATAATCGACTTTTCAGGAGGAATTCCCATGAATCGGGAGAATAAACGCAAGCAATATCAAAAGGGGTATTACAAAACGCATGTCTGTGACGACAGCTTCACCTGCAGGGTGTGCGGCCGTCCGGTCGTACTGGCAGGCGCGGGCAGCGACCACAGGAATCACTGTCCGAACTGCCTGTCCAGCCTGCATGTGGACGATGAGCCGGGCGACCGTGCCGCCGACTGCGGCGGCATCATGGACGCCATCGGTGTCTGGGTCCGCAAAAACGGTGAGTGGGCAGTGATTCATCGCTGCCGACGCTGCGGTGTACTGCATTCCAACCGCGCAGCGGCTGACGATAACCCGATGAAGCTGATGTCCATCGCCATGAAGCCGGTGGCGTTCCCGCCGTTCCCGCTGGAGCGGATTGAGGAGCTGACCGCGCTCATGGGAGGAGATGGCTCGGTAGAATAAAGAAAACCACCCGAGATTTTCTCGGGTGGTTTTTGCGTCTGCGGGATAAAAATTGAAAATGGAGAATTGAGAATGGAAAATGAACGCAGAGATGAGGAATTCACCATGGTTCTGAATCGTTGGCATATGTCTTATCGTAGGGGAGCACAGTGTGCTCCTATGCAGCGCCATATCAAACGTTTTGCGGGCGCACACTGTGCGCCCCTACGGTTACACATCTGCAAATGATTTTAGTATGGGAACACACGTTTTACCATCACGATAATTCTCCATTCTCCATTTTCCATTCTCAATCATTCACGCGATAAATGAAAAACCCGCTCTCGGTATAACCGGG
>URYX01000247.1 GCA_900552225.1 uncultured Oscillospiraceae bacterium
GTCCTTCACCATGCCGAGATTGATGACCATATCGATCTCGTCCGCGCCGTTTTTCACGGCGTCCTCGGTCTCAAAGACCTTGGCGGCGGCGGTGTTGTAGCCGTTCGGAAAGCCGATGACGGTGCAGACCGGAACGGCGCCCTGCACATAGTCCGCGGCTTCGCGGACATAGACGGGCGGCAGGCAGACGGAGGCCGTGTGATAGGCGATGCCCTCGTCGCAGAGCAGAAAAATCTGCTCCCGGGTGGCGGCGGGAGACAGCAGGGTATGGTCAACGGTGCGCAAAATATCGGCAGGGGACAAGACAATCGCTCCTTTTCGGGGATAGTGTGTGTGCTTCGGATTTTCCGTATACCTCAAAAACGGTAAAAAGCAGAGGGAAAAGGCCGGAGGATTTCCTCCGGCCTCAGACTGGTCAAACGCTGAACAGAATGTCACTGTAGACCGGGTAGGGCCACAGCGTTTTGTCCATATGCTCCTCGGCCGCGTCAGCCGCGGTGCGCAGCGCCTGCATGGCCGGCAGCACATGCTTCCGATAGTAGCGGGAACGGGAGGTGGCGTCGATGCAGGCGCCGACACCCGCCAGTGCGTTTTTCAGCGCGGCTACCGTATCGTACAGTGTGTCGGACAGGCGGGTGAGCGCCGACAGCAGCTCCTCCTCCGTGCGGCAGGAGAGCTGCTCGGAGACCTGCTTTTTCAGAACGGCGGTCTCGCTCAGCGAGCGGACATAGCGCCCGACCGCCGGCAGAATCTCCGTCTGCGCCATGTCTACCATGGTGGAGGCTTCGATGTTCAGGATTTTATAATAGTTTTCCGTCAGGATTTCATAGCGCGAATACAGCTCGTCCTCCGTGAAAATCCCGTGCCTGGCAAACAGACGGACGTTTTTTTCGTGCATCAGACAGGGCAGCGCATCCGGCGTGGTGCGCAGATTCAAAAGCCCCCGCTGCTCGGTCGCCTCCCGGATCCATGCGTCATCGTAGCCGTTGCCGTTAAAAATGATGCGCTTGTGCTCACGGACGGTCTTCTGGATCAGATTGTGCAGCGCCTCCTCGAAATCGGGGGCGTTTTCCAGAACGTCGGCAAAGCGGGACAGCTCCTCGGCCATGATGGTGTTGAGGATGATGTTCGGGCTGGCCACCGAGGCGCTGGAGCCGGGCATCCGGAACTCGAATTTGTTACCGGTGAAGGCAAAGGGAGAGGTACGGTTGCGGTCGGTATTGTCCCGCGGGAAGCGGGGCAGCACATGGACGCCGACCTTCATCTGATCTGCTTCCTTGCTGTCATAGGCCGTATCGTTTTCAATGGATTTGAGAATGTCCGTCAGCTCCGTGCCGAGGAAGATGGAGACCACCGCGGGCGGGGCCTCGTTGGCTCCGAGCCGATGGTCGTTGCCGGCGCTGGCGACCGAGACACGCAGCAGATCCTGGTATTCGTCCACAGCCTGGATGACGGCGCACAGGAACAGCAGGAACTGGGCATTTTCATAGGGGGTGTCGCCCGGCTCGAACAGATTGATGCCCGTGTCGGTGGCCAGTGACCAGTTGTTGTGCTTGCCGCTGCCGTTGACGTAGGCAAACGGCTTTTCGTGCAGCAGGCAGACCAGGCCGTGCCGTGCGGCAATTTTTTTCATAATCTCCATCGTGAGCTGGTTGTGGTCGGTGGCCAGGTTGGAGCTGCAGTAGATACACGCCAGCTCATGCTGCGCCGGAGCTACCTCGTTGTGGCGCGTCTTGGCGTAGATGCCGAGCTGCCACAGCTCGCGGTCCAGATCCTGCATGAAGGCGACCACGCGGGGCTTGATGTTGCCGAAATAGTGGTCATCCAGCTCCTGCCCCTTGGGCGGCTTGGCGCCGAACAGGGTGCGTCCCGTAAAAATCAGGTCCTTGCGGCGGTCGTAGACGGCCTTGTCGATGAGAAAATATTCCTGCTCCGCGCCGACGGTCGGATAGACCGCCTGCACGTCCGTGTTGCCGAACAGGCGCACGATGCGCAGCGCCTCGCGGCCGAGCACCTCCATGGAGCGCAGCAGGGGGGTCTTTTTGTCGAGAGCCTCGCCGCCGTAGGAGCAGAAGGCGGTCGGAATGCACAGGGTGCCGTCCTTGATGAACGCATAGGACGTGGGATCCCAGGCCGTGTAGCCGCGCGCCTCAAAGGGGGCGCGCAGTCC
>URYX01000248.1 GCA_900552225.1 uncultured Oscillospiraceae bacterium
TTCTTCGACTTTCCAAACGAAAAAATCTTCTCGTTTCCGATCGAAGATTTTCGGCAAACCGCGTGGATGAGCGGCGCGGCACCCGACCGAGGCATGCTTGACGCATGGCGAGCGGAGGGTAACAAAGCCGATCGCCGCGCGGTCTTGCCGAAAAAACAATGGTACCCCGATGGCTTTGTCTAAGGACGCGGCCGAAAAATATGTCGGTCAACAGGTTTACCGCTCATTGGGAATAGTCTGTGAACGCTATCGGACGGAAGTCATTTACAAGGATGGGGATACACGACTGATCGCCGTACAGTTTTATACGGAGGGGGCCGGAGCCGTGGGCGGTTCCTTCTGCGTCTACTGTGTGGCGGGCACCGTCTGCAGCAGCACGAATAGGATGGGCAGCGGCTACGACTATGAGGAGGCCCTGCCGGAGCTGAAGGCCCTGTTCGGGCTTTGAAAAAGAGGAGGATTTGAAGATGACGAGGGGAAAAAGAGCGGCAGCGCTTCTGCTGTGCGGGCTGCTGCTGTGTGAGCTGTGCTCCTGTGCAGGCGGCACGAGGCTCAGAGGAGATGCACCGAAGAAATTCGAGGACACGGATGCGATCCAAAGCTATGCCGAGGGCATTTGGGTCAACGAGGAGAACACCAAAACAAACGGGGCCTCCCACTACCGCATGATTCTTTTGGGCGATGATCTGCTGTATCGCTGGGATTTCACGCTGAGAAGCGGGCAAAGCCTTGAGGATATGATGACGGCCGTGCTGCAGGACTACGAGGCGGAGCTGGGCTCTCCCGCCCGAAGCCTGATGCAGCTGCTGCTGTCCGGATGGAGCACATCAGGAATGGAAATCACCTACGGCACACCGCTGTACGATGCCGGTGCGGGGCAGGTGCTGACCCTTTCCGGCAAGCTGTTCGGAACATTCTGCAAGGACGGCACGCTTCTCTCCGAGGGAGTGCGCTACCATGCGGAGGAAACCACCCAGACGCTGTCCACGGCCTTTGTCGGGGCGGTGGCCAACCGGTTTGAACGGTCTTACAGCAACCTGCTGACCTATCAGGACGTCCGATACGACGCGACGCGCTCTCTCGGCAGGTACTTTCTCCTGACCGGAACGGCCGAGCTGGACGATTACTACAACTATGAATACGACAATCTCGAATCCGTGTATTTCTGTGTCTGCGTGACGCCGTCGGAGGGCGGCCGGTGGTATATTTACGGCAGCCGGTACCAGCATGAGGACCTGTTTGAGCAGCTGAAGAAAGGGCCGGCCGCCGTCATGCTGCTCTGCCGCGGTGACTTCAGGAATGCTCTGGAAAACGAAATGGCCGGCCTGGTCGATTACTGCTGGAAGTAAACGAGGAGGAACAAGCGTATGAATCTGCGTAAACCGGCGGCACTGCTGATCGCTGTGGCCGCCCTGCTCATGCTGCTCTGCTCCTGCGGCGGGGCCGCCCTGCGGGAAGACGTAAAAACCTACTGCGGCATTGACAAGGCCGGCGAGGAGAGCATCGCCGCGCTGTTTACCGCCTTTGACGAAGCGTTTGACCGGCTGTGTGAAATGGCCCGTCCCAGTGACGACGATATGTATCTGTACGCATGGCGCGTCCATGAGGCCTATAAGACATTTGATAAAACCTTTCAGGAGGTATATGAGCCCAAAAAGGATGCCTACGGAAAAGCTCTCGAAAAAGGATCTCAGGAGCATGAGGACTGGATAAATTCTTTTCTCGAAGCCACGGGCGTAACATTGGCCAATGCAAAGTTGTCTATCAAACTTACAAACTACTACATAAACGGTAACGCAAACGGCGAAGACTGCTGCTATGAGGCAATCAACCTGGTCAACGAATGCTCACGTTTTTTCTACGGTGCGCCGCATCTCTCGGACGATGATCTCAACCGGCTGACAAAAGCCTCTTAACCCCGGTCTGCGTCGATCCGCCGCCCGGCGCGGCAGCCGGCAAACCCAGGCGGCGGACGGCGCGTTGAGCAGCCAATCGGGGAACGGACACCGCCAACGGCATACCGACACTGCGAACAGACACATTCACGCCGCAGACAGACAAAGGCCCCTGCCACAAACGTGGTAGGGGCCTTTGTCCTGGAGCTGGCAATGTGACTCGAACACACGACCTGCTGATTACGAATCAGCTGCTCTACCGACTGAG
>URYX01000249.1 GCA_900552225.1 uncultured Oscillospiraceae bacterium
GATTTTCCGCCGCACCGCCTCGCGGATCGCCTCTACGCGCATGGTACGCGTTTTCAGATAATCGGCTCCCGATGCAGCCGCCTCCCGCATGGCCTGTGCCCCCGCCGTGCAGAGATCGGTGAAAATATTGATTTTGGAGATTCCCTCGCGCACCATGCTGCGGAAATCGTCGTCCGAAAGGCCCGAGCCGCCATGCAGCACCAGCGGCGTATCCAGAGCCGCATGAATCTCCCGCAGCCGCCGGATATCCAGCTGCGGCGGGCGGCGGTAGGCCCCGTGTGCGGTGCCGATGGCCACCGCCAGCGCATCCACTCCCGTGGCACGGACAAAATCTACGGCCTCCTGCGGCGTGGTATAGCGGTCGTCACTCTCGTTATCGCCGCTCTGCGCCTCTCCGACATGTCCGATTTCACCCTCCACCGAGGCTCCCATCGCATGAGCAATCCGCACCATCTCGCGGGTGTTTCGCACATTGTCCTCGCAGCCTCCGGCCGAGCCGTCGAACATCACGCTGGTAAACCCGAGCTGCAGCGCCTCCATACAGCGCTCAAAGGTCAGTCCGTGGTCATAATGCACCACCACCGGAACACGCGCCCGCTCAGCGGCCGCGATCAGCGACGGCGCAATCAGCTTCAGCTCCCCATAGGGAAGCAGCACCTCCGCCGTACCGATAATGATCGGAGACCGCAGCTCCTCAGCCGCGGAAATCGCCGCCTCCAGCATATCGGTGTCGATTGTATTGAACAGCCCCACGCCGTAATGTCCGGCAGCGGCCTGCGGCAAAATATCCGTCAATGAAGCCAGCATTGCTCTCTCACTCCTCAATCACAGGCTCCCGAATCAGTCTCGTATCGGTAAACACATCGGTTTCATCCGTGCTGTGCATGGAAAATTCGGAGATCACCGCACCCTCCTCACCGGCCATGAACCAGTGGCGGGTGTCGGGCCGGATCGTATACTGCTCTCCGGGGAGCAGCACGATCTCCCGAAATGCCGTCAGCGCGGTCTCGGGCGGTTCGACATGAATCTCCTCCCGACAGCCGCCCTCGACATAGAGATACACCCTGCCGAAGCGGCAGCGGAAAGTCTCCTCCTTCCCCTCCCGCCCGTCGGTCGGAATGTGCCGGTGCTCCGGGCAGGCCTGTCCCGGCAGCAGCACCATCTCCTTGGCGCAGACACGCTCGGTGTTGATGTAGGTCAGCAGCTGAAGGCCGATGCTGCCCACCCGGTTCAGCCCGAAATCCGCCACCTCAATGCGCTGCTTTTCCTCCTCGATCAGCACAATATGGGCTTTTTCGTAATAGGCAAGCGCCTGCTTTACCTGTGCCAGATACTCGGATCGTTTCATACAGATACCCTCCCGTACCGATGCTCCATCTCCTGAATTTCTTCCTTGGTTCTCATCCCGTCCGTCGAGTTCTCGCTGAACAGACTGCAGGCCGCCGCAGCCGAGGCAAAGGCCAGCAGCCGTTCGTCCTCATAGCCGTGGTAAATGCCGTACAGGCAGCCGGCGCAGAAGGCATCCCCCGCTCCGACGCTGCCCCGGATGGCATCGTCTGGCAGCCGCAGGGACCCCACCTGCGTGAAGGCACCGCTTTTCACATCGAGGCAAAAGCCCGCGGATTTGGCGTGCACAATCACCTTTTCGGCAACTCCGCTCTCCGCCATGCGGGTCATGGCCTCCCGCACGCAGTCGGTGCGGAGCGTCCCGTCGCTGCGGTAGGGCTCCAGCCCCCAGATGCCGCAGCTCTCGATTTCGTTGACAATGGCGTAGTCGGTGTAGCGCAGCGCCGGCACAATGATTTTGCGGTAATCCGCCGTGCTGTCGCTGACCACATCGATGGAGGTGGCGATCCCCCGCTCCTGCACATCGTGCAGAAACCGTGCCATGACCGTACCGTATTCTGCATCCTCGCGGTCAAAGCTGTCCAAAAGCAGCAAATATCCGATATGCAGCATCCGGCAGCTGAGCGAGCTGAGCTCCACATCCCTCGGGGAAAATTCGGCGTTGGCTCCGCGGGCATGGAAAAAGGTGCGCTCCCCCGTCGGGAGGCTCATCACGTCGCTGAAGCTCGTCGTCGTGGCCGCCGAAACCGCAATCCGCCCCGTATCGATCCCGTATTTTTGCAGGCGGGAGATC
>URYX01000250.1 GCA_900552225.1 uncultured Oscillospiraceae bacterium
TCGAAGAAATCCCATGCTCTCGCTCCTTGAAAGCATGGGTTCTTTGACAGACTGAGGGGCTATGCGGACATTGTCCGCATAGCCCCTCTCTTTCCTGCTTCCGTCGGCCGTCCCCGCATCACCGGATCCAGTCCGGGTGCTGCGCAAACAGGCTGCCGAGCGGCTGCACCGTAATCTCCGCCCCGTCCCCCGCGGCGGCCTCCCACGTGTCGTTCAGCTCTCTCACCCGCTGCGGCGCATAAATCTCGCCGTCACCGAAAAATATCTCCGCCGACCCGCGGTCACGGATCATGCGTACGCGGATGCCGTGCTCTCCGGGCTGCAGCGGATAGGGAATCCGGAAATCCGGAAGCGCCTCACGGGCAATGCACAGCTCCTGTGCCTCCCGGTCATAGGCCATCCGGAATCCGGCAATTTCCAGCGTCGAATCCACCGGAAACCGGGCCGTGATATCCGCCGCCGGACAGGTCATGCGTACACGCTCCCCGGCCCCGACGGCCACCGCCTCTCCCTCATATCCGTTGGCAATCTCGCGCGCCGGCATCGCGCACAGCCGCACACCGTAGCGCGTCGTGCGCAGCGACAGCTCCTGCACCACGCTCTGGCACTCGGTAAATGCCGCACCGAGCGCATTGGCCTGATAATCCAGCCACCCGATCCGCAGCGTCCGCCCGTCCGGCTGATGGGCGAACGTCTGAAACGCATAGGCAAAAAAGCGGCTCCAATCGTCGGCCAGCGCGGCGTTTGCCGTACAGCCGTTATAGCGGTCCTGGATGGCCTGCATGGCGGCACTGTTGCCGTGCACCGGCACAAAGCGGTCGGCGCGGTCGGGCTCGATCGGCTCCGGGATCAGCTGCCTCCCGTCAAAGCGCCCGAAGATGTAGCTCATGTCGCCGCTGATCAGCACCCACTTTTCCTCGCCGTCCCCGTCCACCCGCAGCCGCACGATATCGGGGCACTCATGGAAGCCGCGCAGCACCGAGGTCTCCTCCCAGTGAAACAGATCCGGCGACACGCTGATTTTGTAGGCATCCGGCCCATTCAGCGCAAAGCAGACATAGCGGCCGCTCTCCTCGTGATAGAAGATCTTCGGGTCTCCCCCTACCTCCGGATGCTCCGTCAGCAGCTCATAGTGGTAGCCGCCGTCACGGCTTTCGTAAATACGTCCCTTGTAGGCAATGCAGGGCCGCCCCGTCTCACGGCGTATCCAGGCCGAGCCGGAGGAGGCACAGGGATACCGCAGCACCGGCTCCTCCTCCCGCCAATGGTAAAGGTCGGTCGAGGTGGCGTGCCCCCACTCGCTGTTGTCCCAGATGCCCATCAGGTTGCCCGGCTCGTACTGATAATACAGATGATAGACCCCATCCACCCAGATCGGGCCGTTGGCATCGTTGATCCACCCGCGCAGCGAGGTAAAATGCGCCAGCGGCCGCTGCGGCTCGTGATAGGCCTCCACCGTCTCCGCATAGTAGGGCCAGCTCTCCTGCAAAGCCAGCTGTGCCTCATCCGCAGACTCCCCCTGAGGCTTGGCAAATTGCGATACCCGGTTGTCGGCCGTCAGCGTCAGCCGCATCCCTCGGTCGGCAAACTCCTGTGTATGTACCAGCGTCACATATTCCTGCTGCTCCGGCGGGCAAAGCTGTGCGTGGATCTGGTCCACCACCTGCCCCTCCTCGTCCTTCAGCAGCAGATGCCGATAATTAGCCTGACGGGAACACGGCAGGAGCAGAAATCGCCCCGTCACTCCCAACTCTCTCATATGGTCCTCTCCTCATTTCATCGAAATTCATAAGCGCGGCTACAGTATAGCACGGAATGCACCTAAAGCCTATGAAATTCCGGAAAGTCGATTCATTAAACCGAAACATCAATTCTGTACCTGTACAGAATTTTTCGTGCTTTTCCGTAAATGATCGTTTTGTACCATATTTCATCCTAAAGCCTGCCCCTCACGGCGCTCCGCCTCTGTCCCTCCTCCACCAAGCAGTGTCTGTATCCCCGCCCAGGCTCTCTCTGACGAGGGAGCTGTCGGCGCAGCCGACTGAGGGAGAGAAAAGCCCCCGTTTTGCTGCCCCTCACGGCGCCCCGCCTCTGTCCCTTCTCCTCCAAGC
>URYX01000251.1 GCA_900552225.1 uncultured Oscillospiraceae bacterium
GCGGGCGTGAGCAGCGCGGCGACGCTGCTGCTGATTCTGCCCCCGGTGCTGCTGTTCTGCCTGACACAGCATAAGGTCATCGAAACCATGTCCACCTCAGGTATGAAATAATTTCCAGAAAAGGAGAGGACGCCCGTGAACAAGATATGCCGGTGCCTGAGCGGAGTATGGATAATCGGCCTGCTTTGTCTGCTGCTGTCGATTCCGGTTTCCGCGGAAACCCCTTATATCACCTATACCTACGATTCCTACGATCAGGCGGTCTCGACGGCAACGGCCTATGAACCGTCCGACGTATGGTGCCCGTCCGGCGAATCGGCACTCGACGAGCCGACCGATGTGTATGTGACCGATGCGGGCGAAATTTTCGTGCTGGACAGCGGTCACAGCCGCATCGTGGTGCTGGATTCCTCGCTGCAGCCGGTGCGCACCGTTCTGCCGACGCTGCCCGACGGGCAGCCGCTGCAGTTTCAGAAGGCAAGCGGTCTGTTCGTGACCGCGGACGGCCGCATCCTGGTGGCCGACAGCACCGCCGGAACCGTCTACGTTCTGGATGCCGAGGGCCGCGAAATCCATCAGCTGGACCGCCCGGACAGTCCGCTGCTCGAGGATTCCTTCCATTACCAGCCGATCAAGGTGCTGGAGGACGGTGCGGGTATCCTGTACGTGCTTAGCGACGGCTGCTACAATGGCGCGCTGCAGTTTGAAAAGGATTACTCCTTCCTCGGCTTCTTCGGGCGCGAGGACGTGGACGTCACCCCGAAGGTGCTGCTCAACTACTTCTGGAAGCAGATCGTCACGGATCAGCAGGCCGCGGGCCTGTCCCGTACCGTTCCCGTGGAAATGGTCAGCTTCTGCGTCGATGAAAAGGACTTCATCTTCACCATCCGCAAGGGCAACGAGGTGACCTCCGGCCAGGTGCGCAAGCTGAACGCGCGCGGCTCCAATGTGCTGGAGGATAAAAACTTCGGAGATAAAATCTCGGATATTCAGCTGTGCGACATTGCGGTGGACGACAGCGGCTACATCTCCATTGTGGACAGCAAATCCGGCCGCATCTTCCAGTATGACCCCGAGGGTACCCTGCTGTATGCATTCGGCGGCATCGGGACCCAGGACGGCACCTTCGCCGTCCCCACCGCCATCGAAACGCTCGGGGACGATCTGCTGGTGCTCGACCGACAGAACGGCAGCCTGACCCGCTTTACTCCGACCGCCTTTGCCCGCAACGTGCGCACCGCCGTGACGAGCTACCGCCACGGACGGTACGAGGAGGCGCGGGAGCCGTGGGAGGAAGTGCTGAAGGCGGATCGCTGCTACGAATACGCCAACCTCGGCATGGGCAAGATTGCCGAACGCCTTGGAGACTATACGGCGGCGATGGATTACTACTATCTGGGCAACGACCGCACGCTCTATTCCGGTGCGTTTGCCTCCTCGCGTGACGACTGGGTTCGCAGCGCGTTCCCCTGGATTCTGGCGCTGGTGCTGGTGCTCGGTGCCGTCCTGGTAACGGTGAGCAAGAAGCGCGGCCATAAGGTGAAGGTCATCTACAGCGGCGGCCGCCCGGCGAAAAAATACCCGGGCTACTGCCTGTTCCATCCGGTGGCGGGCTACGAGGACCTGAAGCAGGAAAAAACCGGCAGCCTGCTGCTGGCCGGCGTGATTCTGGTGCTGTTCCTGGCGGTCAGCATCATCGCCCGGCAGGTCACCGGCTACGTGTTCAATCAGAACCGTCCGGAGGAGTTCAACCTGCTGGTGATGATTGCCTCGACATGGGGCCTGTTCGCCCTATTTGTCGTCTGCAACTGGGCGGTCACCACGCTGATGGAGGGCAAGGGCAAGCTCAGCGAGATCATCACCTTCTGCTCCTACGCCCTGGTACCGTACATTCTCGGCACCGCCTGCCTGATCGTACTCAGCCATGTGCTGTCGCAGGATGAGGCCGTATTCTACACCATCGCCCAGTGGCTCGTATACGGCTGGACGGGCTTCTGCCTGTTTGTGGCGCTGCTGCAGGTGCATCAGTACACCGTGAAAAAGACGGTGGGCAGCATCCTGCTGACGGTGGCGGGCATGGTCATCTGTGCCGTGG
>URYX01000252.1 GCA_900552225.1 uncultured Oscillospiraceae bacterium
CTGCATAATAGCGCATTCCCGCCGCCTCATTCGTAAAAACGGGCAGCGGAGCTGCCGTACCGAACACCGTTCCGACCGCGAGCATCCCGACAAGCAGCAGGACGGCCGATACCGTGCTCAGTACCCTTTCTGTTGTTTTCATAGCGAACCCCCCAAAAATTTTTCGGTTTCCCGAATCTATGAATTCTCCCCCGAAGCCCCGGGGAGCTTTCACCGTATGTACCGAGTGCGCAATGCTGCGCGGGGCAGGCCGTCGGCCCACCGACTGATAAAAGCTCACAGACATCCCCTCCCCCGCGAAACGGTTTCCCGTATCGGCCAAGCCGGGGGGTCTAAGCGAATTTCTCTGAGCTTTTCCGCGGCAGCCGCCCTTTTTGCGGGAACGGCTGCCGCGGCTGTTAACCAAAGTTTACAGAGATACTATACCGCAGTCCGAGAGGCAGTGTCAAGTAACTGCCGGTTATTTTTTCTTTTTCAGTATTACAAACACCACAACGGCGGCCACTGCCACCACTCCGGCCGCGATCAGCAGGATGCCCCACACCGGGAATCCGCCCTTCGTCTCCTCCTGCGACTGTGTCGTCTGCGTCGTGCTGTTCGCCGTGGTCTTGGCGGTGGTCGTGGTCGTGGCTGCGTCCTGCTTTTCGGTCGTCGTGCCGTCCACCGCCGAGGTCGTCGTGGTAGTATCCGCCTCCGGCGCCTTCTCGGTCGTGGTGGTCGTCACCACCGGGGTCTCGGTCTGCGTATCCGTCACACGCACCATTTTCAGGCTGCGGACGGTGACCTTGGCCTTGACCACGTAGAGGTTCAGCAGCCATTTGATCTTGCCGCTCTCGCTCGGCGTGTTCAGATCCGACGCAAAGTCGCTGACCGGGATCATGCCGCGGTACTTACCCGCCAGCAGATGGTCGCCGTTGTCTCCGCCGCCGTCCAGACCATCCTTGGCGAGGATGGCTTTGCTGACGTTGCAGTTCCACCACTGCGCACGGATACCGAGCGTGCCCATTTCCACATCCAGGTCATAATAGAGCATCCAGCCGTCCTCGTTTTTCCATTCCGGAATGTCGCAGACATTGGCGCCCCAGCTGTTCAAGTCCACAAGCACATAGCCGTCCTCCGCCGAGCCGCTGATGCGCGCGGAGCCGTAGCTTTCAAACTTGCTCTTGTCGTCCGGCAGGAGATTGATCTCCTCCGTATAGGTATAGGTCGTGTCCCCCACCTTGACGGATTCTGCCGAGGCGGTCAGCACCGTACCGAGGCACAGCGTAACGGTCAGCATCAGCGCCAGCGCCCAAGTTCCCCATTTTTTCATGGAAAAGCCTCCTCCTTCAATTTCACTGTTTCCCGGAAATTCCCGGGTCGTCCGGGAGCCGAAGCCCCCGGTGAGCCACACAAAAAGACGGCGGAAAAAGTGTTGGCCGTTTCTCCTTTTCCGCCGCCATGATCGCAACCGTCACAGACGGCTTATGCCGTTTGACAAGGTCCGGAAATTACTTGTGCTTGCGGGACACAAACGCGAGCGCCGCAGCCGCAGTCACCGCAGCCGCCGCCATTGCGAACGGAACCGCTTCGCCGGAATCCGGGCCGTCGTCCGGCGTGTCCGGCGTGTCCGGCGTGTCCGGCGTGTCCGGCGCACTCGGGGTCTCGTCCTTGATGTTCGTCACGGAGACGATCTCCACCGTGCGGATCTCCGCGCCCGTTCCGGCCAGACCGAAGCGTCCGGTTCTGCCGACAAACAGGTCCTCGGTAAGCTCCAGCATGCCCTTATAGGTGCCGGCCGGCAGCGTCGGGTTACCCTCATCAGTAGCACCGGGGGTCACGCCCGCCTGCTTCGCAATCTCGGTCACCGCCGAATTGCCCCAGCCGCTCAGCGTGAACTGCAGATTGGTGTCCGCATTCACGGTGAAATCGTAGTAGAGATACATTTTCTTTCCTTCGGACTCCGCAAAATCGCGCAGCTCGTCGGAGGTCTCAAACACCCATGCCTTCCAGCCGGTCTGCTCAATTGTAATCACGCCGTTCTCGTCCGCGTTGGCCTTGTCGCCGTTGTCGGTATACAGGCCTTTAAAC
>URYX01000253.1 GCA_900552225.1 uncultured Oscillospiraceae bacterium
ACCTCATCCAGTCCACGATCAAGGCCCACCGCCGCATCATCTTCAACGGCAACGGCTACGACGACGCATGGATCGAGGAAGCGACCGAAAAGCGCGGCCTGCTCAACCTCCGGACGACCCCGGATGCGCTGCCGACCATCCTGGAGAAGAAGAACGTGGATATGCTGACCTCGCATAAGATCTTCTCGCTGTCGGAGATTCGCTCCCGCTATGAGATCACCCTCGAAAACTACTGCAAAACGGTGAATATCGAGGCGCTGACCATGGTGGATATGGCGCGCAGGGAGATTTTGCCGGCGGTGGAGGCCTATGCCCGGGAGCTGTCCGATACCCTGGCCGCCAAGAAGGCGGCGGTGCCCGAGGTGACCGGCCGCTATGAGAAGGGCCTCATCACCCGGCTGTCCGCGCTGGCGGATGAGATCGATGCCGCCGCCGAGGCTCTGCAGACGGAGATCGTGCGCTATAAGGCCATCACGGACATCACGGAGGCCTCCTGCCGGATCCGTGACGTCCTTCTGCAGAAGATGGCCGAGCTGCGCGTGGTCTGCGACGAGGCGGAGACGGTGACCGCAGAGAAATACTGGCCGTTCCCGACCTACGGCGACCTGCTGTTCGGGGTACGGTAACAGAAAACAACCTACGGCTCCCCCAGAGAGCCGCAAAAAAGCGTCGGAGTCGGGAAAAGTACCGCAGAGACCGCCTGACAGCGAGTATGGGACGGTGAGAGCCATACAGGGGTCGGCCTGCGCGAAGAACACCCGGCAAGCTGCTATCCGAACGGGCCTTGCCTCAGTAGGTGTGCCGGATACCGCCCGTTACCGCGGCAGGCTTTGTCGGAAGCCGCAAACGAGAACCAAGATAGGTGGCACAGCGAGGAACAGCACTTGCCCTATCGCCTGCTGATACTGTGGATGCGGAGGATTTGGTATGTGTGCGATTATGGGATATTGTGACCGCGGTGCCTCCCCGGAGGCCTTCCGGAAGGGCTTTGCCCGGACGGCCTCCCGCGGCCCGGACGACAGCCGGGTGGTGGATACCGGCAAGGGCTGGCTCGGGTTTCACCGCCTGGCTATCATGGGGCTGACCCCCGCGGGGATGCAGCCGTTTGAGCTGGAAGGCAGCTATGTGGTCTGCAACGGGGAAATTTACGGCTACGAAGCCCTGAAAAAGGAGCTGGAGGGGGACTATACCTTCCGCAGCGGCTCGGACTGCGAAATTCTGCTGCCGCTCTACCGGAAATACGGGACGGATATGTTCCGGATGCTCGACGCGGAATTTGCCATGATTTTGTATGACGGGCGCACCGGAGAATATATCGCCGCCCGCGATCCGATCGGTATCCGCCCGCTGTATTACGGCTACGATGCCTCCGGCGTGCTGGTGCTCGCCAGCGAGCCGAAGAACCTGGTGGGGCTCTGCGATCGGATTCTTCCGTTCCCTCCCGGACACTATTATAAGGACGGGGAATTTGTCCCCTATACGGATATCACCCATGTGGAGCGGGTGTGCCATGACGATCTGGAGACCGTGTGCCGTCAGATTCACGATAAGCTGGTGGCCGGCGTGGAGAAGCGGCTGGTGGCCGATGCCAGGGTGGGCTTTCTGCTGTCGGGAGGCCTCGATTCCTCGCTGGTGTGCGCCATCGCGGCCCGCCGGAGCCGGACTCCGATCCGCACCTTTGCCATCGGCATGGATACGGACGCCATCGACCTGAAATATGCGCGTCAGGTGGCGGAGTACATCGGTAGCGACCACACCGAGGTCATCATGACAAGGCAGCAGGTGCTCGATACCCTCCCCGAGGTGGTGCGCTTGCTCGGCACCTACGACATCACGACTGTCCGGGCCAGCATGGGTATGTACCTGCTGTGCCGCTGGATTCATGAGCATACGGATATCCGCGTGCTGCTGACGGGGGAGATTTCCGACGAGCTGTTCGGATACAAATATACCGATTTTGCTCCCTCGGCGGAGGCCTTCCAGAAGGAATCGGAGAAGCGGGTGCGGGAGCTGCATATGTACGACGCTGTCTCTTATACACATCTGACGCTGCCGACGACTCCTTACGT
>URYX01000254.1 GCA_900552225.1 uncultured Oscillospiraceae bacterium
GAATGCCAAGAGAGAAACCGTGAACCACCGATTCTTTCCCTTTGAATTATGAAAAATACTGTCGGCCCTTGTGTGGAGCGTTTTTGCCGCCTGCACCCCCGCACCCTTTGCGCCCTCTGACGAGAGAGCTGTTGGCTCAGCCGGCTGAGGGAGAGAAATGCTCCCGCTTTGCTGCCACTCCCAGTTTACCCACCACTCCTGCCACCTGCCCCCGCGCCCTCGCTCCCTCTGACGAGGGAACTGTCAGCGCAGCTGACTGAGGGAGAGAAAAGCTCCCGCTTTGCTGCCATTCCCAGTTTACCCACCGCTCCTGCCCCACTGCCGCCCCGTCCCTGCTGTTCGTCCCCTGCGCCCCGCGCACCGCGCCCTTCGCTCCCTCTGACGAGGGAGCTGTCGGCGCAGCCGACTGAGGGAGAGAATCCCTCCGCCCCGTCCGAATCACCGCAAAGGCCCGGAGACAAACCCCCGGGCCTTTCAGCAATCATTTTTCACTGTCCGGGACTGGACAACCCCTCAGTCCCGTGCTATAATTCCTATATTCCCCGCCGATGGGCTGCGGCCGCACGCCCGCCGCCGGCGGCGCATCCCCAAAAAAAGAGGTGCTTTTCATGAATTCTTCCGACAGCATTACGTTCCGTCTGGCCACACCGGAGGACGCAGAGGCGCTGCTCGCCATCTACGCCCCCTATGTGCTCCACACCGCCATCACCTTCGAATATACCGTGCCGACTCCGGAGGAATTCCGTGAAAGGATTTCACACACCCTGTGCACCTACCCCTACATCGTGGCCGAGCAAAACGGCGAGTTGCTCGGCTACGCCTATACCGGTGCCTTTGTCGGGCGCGCCGCCTATGCTTGGTGCGCGGCAACCTCCATCTATCTGCGCGAGGATCAGCGCGGCCGCGGACTCGGACGCCAGCTCTACGAACGGATCGAGCGAATCTCCCGTGCACAGAACCTCGTCCGGCTCTATGCCTGCATTGCCTTCCCGGAGCAGGAGGATGCCCACCTGACCTTCCGCAGCGCCCGGTTTCACGAACACCTCGGCTATACACGCGCCGGTCTGTTCCGGCAGTGCGCCTACAAATTCGGAACCTGGTACCATATAATCTGGATGGGAAAACCGCTGTCCGACCTCCCGGAGCAGCCGCAGCCCTTCCTTCCGCTGCCGCAGCTACCGCCGGAGGCGCTGCATGATGCCGGCCTCACCGTATAGACAAAGCCATCCGGCCTCCCAACGCGCCGCCCCTCTTTCCGTAAAAAACCGAAGTATAGCCTTTCAAGGCCGTACTTCGGTTTTTTTATTTCCGTTGACCGTATTTCCGACAGAACCGTTCAGCTCTCCGCATCCTCTGCGTCCGGCGCCGAAGACTCCTCGGTCGGCTCCGTTTCGGTCGTCGTGGGGACGGTCACGGTCGTTCCCGTGGTGGGCTCGGTCGTGCTCGGCCCCGTCACGGCCGCCACCATTTCGCGCACGGCTGCCGCCAGCTGGGTATCCTGCTCCCGCGTCAGTGCATCGACGCTTCCGACTGAAATGTTGAGCTTTTCCTCCACATCCGGTACAATCCCCGCGGTCTCCCACGAGCCGCCCTGAATCAGTCCGAGCTCAGCCACCGTCAGCTTAATGGCCGAGTTGTCGCTGCTGACGCTGAAATACTCCTGCACCATAGCGCGTCCGCGTGTCGTGGTACCGATCGCCAGCGCCTTGGAAAAGCTCCGCAGCACTCCGGCAAAGAGCTCCGCCTCACCCTCCGTGGTACCGTTGACCAGCACCGCCGCCGGAATATTCAGCTCATAGGCGGAATTATCGGCGCTGAGCGTCTCCGCACCGCCGCCCGCATTGGTACGGGTCGCATAGGCCCCGCGCGGCATCAGATAGGACAGAATCTCGCACGCCGCACTGAGCATTCCTCCCTGATTGCCGCGTACATCGAACACCACCGCCTGGGCTCCGGCCGACAGCAGCCCCTCATAGGCCGCAAAAAACTGCTTGGGGGTGGTGGCGTTGAAGGTACGGATCCGCAGATAGCCGACCGTATCGATCATCTCGCTCT
>URYX01000255.1 GCA_900552225.1 uncultured Oscillospiraceae bacterium
CCCCTTTCCCTTCCTGTATCCGCTATTCTGCGGTTTGTTATGCGCCGCTTTTCTGCCGGTTTCGGCAAAAGCACCGTTAATTCTGGCGGTAAGATTTATTTTTTAGTATATCATAAAGCAATAGGTTCTGCAAGACCTTTCTGTCAGGAAGGGCTTACAGAACCTGCGGGCGGAGTTAGTCGATGTGGGGTGCCAGTGCTCCGTACAGCGTATCGTCTGCCAGGAAGCGCGAATCCAAAAAGAGACGGGCTTCCCGCTCGCTGTAGAGTGCCTGCAGCGCGTGCTCCGCCTGCGGATACAGTGCATGGCGCAGGCGGCGTACCTCACCGACCCGGCGGTCCAGCAATCCGCGCTCCGCGGCGGTCAGGTCCGGCTGACGATAGCGGTAGAGCTCGCGGCCGATGGCGGCGGATTTGAGGCGGTACAGAGAGAGCAGCACCGACAAATGCCACAGCACGGCGGCTCCCCGTGCCCGGACCGCCTCGCGGCTCAGCTGCTCGGTCACGGGGAGCAGGGCCCCGGCCGACATGCCGCCGAGAGGAATATCCACGCCGAAAAAGTCGGAGCAAAAATCGTTCAGCACCGCACCGCGCGGCACGGTATGGTCCCACAGACGCCGTGCTCCGTAGTAGATGGGCAGCCAGGCGCTGTCAAACAGCGGATGCGGCGGAGCGATGGTGCCGCTGTAGTTGGACCATACCGTAACGGCGAAGCCGGGGAGCCCGTGGCGGTCGCAGCATGACGCCCACCAATCCATATTGCCAAAGCGTGTATCATAATCGGGGAGATCCAGTGTTTCGGGGGTGCCGATGCTGCATTTGGCCGAGGCGGCCCCGAGCACGTGCAGTCCGGCCTCGGCGAACCGATTCAGGAAGGCATCCGCCTCCGGATGGCGGGCAAAATAGAGCCACGACATGACAACGATGCGCGGATCCAGCTGCTTCAGCTCCTCCACGCTCATGCGGCGGAGCATGTCATCCCATAGAATCGGCGTTTTGCCCTGCTCCAGAACGCGGGCGGCGACCCGGTTGAGGTGTGCCGTCAGCAGATGTGTTTTATCCGGGAAACGGCGGCGGCAGTTGTCGCAGTAGAGCAGATTCCAGGCCTCGTCGCAGCCGATATGGATAGAGCGGCTGTCGGGAAACAGCCGCAGCGCATCGTCCAGCAGATCCTCCGCCAGGGCGCAGGCCTGTGGGTCGGAGGGACAGATCTCGTCAAAATCGTGGTAGTGGTTGGCACCGGTGAGGCGGGTGTAGAACAGGGGCTCCTCCGCCGGGTGCTCCCGCACCTCGCGCAGCGGGTAATAGGCGGGCAGCTTGAGGACATACTCGAGATGCCCGAGGGTCTGCTGCAGCGGGATGACCTCCAGGAAGCGGTCGGCCGCCAGAGCAAGGAAGCGGCGGAGGCTTTCGTCCGTGAAATGCTCGGGGGCGGTGACGGAGGGATGCTTTTGAAACGGCAGCCGGTTTTCGGTTTCGAGCAGCAGGGTGTTATACCGCAGGGCCGCGATGCGGTCGAGCAGCTCGGCCCAGTGCTCCTCCCGCCAGAATCCGAAGCGCAGGTCGATGTGCAGTGCGCGGAACGTGGATTGCGGCAGCTCCCATGCCTGCGTCACGCCGCGCTGCACCGCATACAGGCCGTACAGCACGCCGCGCCGGGAGGCCGAGCGCAGAATCAGGGCCTTGGGGGTCTGTTCAATGGAGTAGCCGTCCGGAGCGGCGGTCAGTGCAGGAGCCAGCGGTGGCAGAGTCAGGGTGGGAGTATGGGCCCATACGGCAAAAAAGCCGTCTCCCGAGACCTGAAGCGAGGGGCGGTCGGCGGCCCGCGAGACGGTACCGCCCGCATTTTCGGCAAAGAAACGGTATTCCGGCAGCATAAAGCATCCTCCTTGGCCGGGGCGGCAGGTACTCCTGCTTTGCGCCACCGGGTACTTATAATCTGAGTGTAGCATGGGGGCGGCGGGCTGTCAAGCAGGCGGGACACAGTAATTTCAGGCGGCGCTTTCTTCCGGCGGGAGCCATGGGGAAGGAGGGTGTTCAGG
>URYX01000256.1 GCA_900552225.1 uncultured Oscillospiraceae bacterium
GTCGTCGGCGGTAAACGGAAAGCCGCGATTGTCAGGAACAACAGGGGACGGCTGCATGGCTGCTGAGGGATACCGGCGCGATGCAGCCGCCTTTTCCGGTGGAAGGGGATGTCCATGGAATACATGGGACGTATTTTGTCCGGAATCGGCGGGCTGTACCGCGTGGAGACGGAGCAGGGCGTGGTCGAGTGCCGCGCCCGCGGCTCGCTGCGCCGGGACGGCCTTGTGCCGTCGGCGGGAGACCTGGTGACGGTATCGGCGGAGGGGGAGGACGGTGTCATTGAACGGATTCTGCCGCGGCGCAACGCCTTTGTGCGGCCTCCGGTCGCCAATGTGGACCGTCTGGTGATCGTGATGTCGCTGGTGCAGCCGGCTCCGCACGCGGCGGTAATCGATAAGATGATTACCATTGCCGAGAGCAAGGACGTCTCGCCCGTGCTGGTGCTCAACAAGATCGACAGCGGGGATGCGGCACCGTGGAGGGATGTATACGGTCATCTCGGTTATCCGTTTGCGGAGGTGTCGGCCGTGCGGCAGGAGGGAATTGCGGAGCTGCGCCGCCTGCTGACCGGAGGCATCAATGTGTTTACGGGGAATTCCGGCGTGGGGAAATCCAGCCTTCTGAACGCGCTGTATCCGCAGCTCGGTCTGGAGACCGGCGAGACCAGCCGCAAGCTCGGACGCGGGCGGCATACGACGCGCTGCTCCTGTCTGTATCCGCAGCCGGACGGCGGGTATGTTGCGGATACGCCCGGCTTTTCGCTGCTTGATATGGAGCGCGCGGAATGGATTCCCGCCGAGCGGCTGGACGGCTGCTTCCGGGAGTTTGCGCCATATCTCGGGCATTGCCGCTTTGCCGGCTGCCGTCACATGGAGGAGCGTGACTGTGCTGTGCGGGAGGCGGTGGCGCGCGGGGAAATTGCGGCCTCCCGCTATGAAAGCTACCGCCGGATGCGGCTGGAGGTAGAGAAGCGTCCGGCATGGGAGCGCAGGGCGGAAAAGCCGTGAAGGCCGTGCCTGCGGCGGGCTTGACTTTTGCCGGGAAACCCGGTATACTGTAGAAAAAGGCACCGCGGACAGCGGTTTCGGTGCGGAAAGAGGGATAAAGAGGATGCCAACGGAAATGGAACCGAACAGAGAACAGGAGCAGGTACAGGTACAGGAGCAGATGCAGGTGCAGGAACAGGGGATGCCGACGCAGCTGAACGGTGCGATGCTGGATGCACAGATGCCGGCGGCTCCGAAGCAGGAGCAGGTGCTGATGGGTGTGGTCGGATCGTTTCTGTTTTCGCTGCTGGGAGCGGTGCTTTACTTTTTGGTGTATCAGACGGGATTTATTGCGGGAGCCTGCGGGCTGGTCAGCATGATTCTGGCCATTTTCGGCTATCAGCTGTTTTCCGGCGTGAAGAATTCCATGAAGGGCATCGTGACGTCCGTTGTGATGCTGGTGGTGTCCGTTCTGGTCGCTGAGTATTTCTGCGTTTCCTATGAAATCTACAACGCATTCAAGGAGGACTATGCCATTACCTTCTTTGATGCGGTGCGGGCTACGCCGGATTTCATTTTCGATCCGGAATCCTCCGAGCTGCTGCTGGTCTGCGTGAGGGATGTGCTGATTGCTCTCGCGCTGGGGGCTGTGGCCTCGTTCAACTATGTCCGTGCGGCGCTCGTGAAGAGCCGCGCCGAAAAGCAGCAGGGAGACAACCTGCCGCAGTAAGCATCGGCGGATTGATAACGGGAAAGTACATGAGTCCGGGGGCGGCGAAAGCCGTACCCGGACTTTTTCGGTTTTGAGCCCCGCGGAGGCGGGGCTTTGCGGTGTTTTCCGGGCGGAAGAAGCGGGGCGCCGGGAGCAGCAGTGAAACAGGGGATTTTCTCTCCCTCAGTCAGCTGCGCTGACAGCTCCCTCGTCAGAGGGAGCTCAGGCGCTCGACGGGTTTCGCCTGGGAGAAGCGGGGCGCCGGGGGCGGCAGTGACACAGGGGACTTTCTCTCCCTCAGTCAGCTGCGCTGACAGCTCCCTCGTCAGAGGGAGCTCAGGC
>URYX01000257.1 GCA_900552225.1 uncultured Oscillospiraceae bacterium
GACCGTCAGGCTTCCGTCCCGGTATGCCGTTTCGCCGTAATTGACATAGACGGTAATGCCGCCCTCAAACACCGTTTGACGCACAGTATCGGTAATGCGGCGATGATGCAGTATCCGTCGCCCGACCACCGTTTCCAAGACCCCGGAGGCCTCGCTCCACAGGGCGGCTGCCTCCTCTCCTCCTGTTTCAAACGAGGGACCGTTCCAATCCCGGAAATCCGATTCCGCTACACGGGAGTCCGTTGTATGGGTAAAACGGAACTTCAGTCCGATTCCGCTTTCGAGTGCGCGGAGCAGTCCGCTGCGTGTGTCGCTCATACGGTTCAGATCCGGGGTCGTCAGGGCCGTGTAATCGCGCAGGGCCAGCTGATAAAACGGCAGGATGTCGGTCTCTATGTAAAATCCGCTGGTCGTCAGCGGCGTATCGGTTACCAAATCCGCATACGGTACGGCATAGGCGTTGGGTGCAGACAGAAGCTGTTTCCCCGCTGCTTGCTTCAGCGTATCCAGCGCCGCCGTCATTTCATGCTCTGCGGCGGCGCGGCGCACTCCTCCCGCTTCAAAATCGGAGTAGAGCAGGCGCCCGGCCGAGGACGGGGCCCAGCCCGTTACGGCATAGTCGGAGGTGCAGCCGGCCCAGCGGGCCGCTGCCTCGTTGACCTTGTCAACCCGCAGCAGGAATGCCGGATCGGTTGTTACCGCCTGCAGCGAACGGATTGCATAGCGGTACTGTGTGGCCGGGCCCTTGCGCAGAGACTGTACCACATCGGAGGTTTTGCTGAATCCGGAACTGCCGGAGGTCAGGTTGACGATGTCCGCCTCTAAATACAGGCTTATGTTTTGGGCCCGCATGGCCTCCGCCATACGTGAAAACGCGGTCCGTCCTCCGAGACTTCCCTCCGGGCGAACGGAGGCCGAGGCCGCAACCTCCGTGCCGCCCTCCCTCCATGCGGTAAACAGCACCGCGGGAGCGGTGACTCCCCATTCCCGCAGGGAATTTACCAGTTCAGACGCCTGCTCATAGGTAGTCAGGGGAGCCACGCGCTCCACCGGAAAACCTGCCACATGATCCTGTACCGTGACACCGCCGATGATTTCCAGAGTCAATGTCGGCCGCCGGAGCTCTTTCGGCGCGTCGGAGAAAAGCCACGCACCGAAGCGGCGTGCCATCCCGACGTAGTCCGCCTCCTCGCCGTTCAGAAACAGGTAGCGCACGCGGTATACCGCGTCCGGAGACGGATCCGATTCTGTCACGCGCACCGTCTGTCCTTTGCGCTCCACCGTTACCAGTTCGCTGTCACGCACGATAAATTCCGCATAAATATGGCTGAAGCTGCTGCGCTTGCCGCCGACGGATGCGTTGATCGCGGCGCGGCCCGCTCCGTCTGTCACAATCCCCATCATGGCGTGATCGCCGTTCTTCAGTCCGAATACCGGCAGGCGGGCCACCTGGTCCATGCTTTCCTGCTCCATCTGAAGAATGGCGGGATCCCGTCCATAAAGGTATTGACGGTAGTCTCCCGGCACCGCATCCGGACGATTCCATTCGGCCAAGGCTCCGCTGCCGTCGGGCAGAAGCAGCCATCCGTCGGTTTGTGTAGAGGCTGCGCCGAAATACGGCAGCAGGGAGACGGACAGAATTTGAAAATCGGCATGGGTTTCCCGTATGTGCCCGGCCGGCACGGATACCTCCATTCCGCCCTCCGCGAGCGTGAATTCCACCGGAAGGACAAACCCCTCTTTTTCAAAGGAAAAGGTCATGCGCACCCCGTTGGGTATGGCCTCGCAGGCAAGCCCCTGCTTTTTCACGGAGGCGGTTTTGGCATTGAGAGATTTGACGTTGCCGAACTTATCGACATAACTTACCTGCAGCAGGGATTCCATGGCCACTTTTGTGATGCCTTGGGCCAACCCGTCATCCTGATATCCGTCGGGGACGCTGTTCCAGCGCACCCCCTGCGTATCCTCTACCGCCAGAAACCCCTCGGCCGTATTCACCGACAATGTCAGATGTCCGGCTTCTCCCACACAC
>URYX01000258.1 GCA_900552225.1 uncultured Oscillospiraceae bacterium
GGAGTCGTCGGCAGCGTCAGATGTGTATAAGAGACAGACCTTGACCTTCTCGGTCTCGTCCACAATCTGCTTGGCGTCCTGTGGACATACCACAAAGCACTGACCGCATACGATGCACTCATTGCCGATGATATACGCCTGGTTTCCGGAGAAACGGATCGACTTCACCGGACAGTGGCGGATACATTTATAGCAGTTTTTGCAGTTGGATTTTTTCAGCGTCAGGCAGTCCATGCCGTCACTTCCTTTCCTCTGCGATCGGCTTTCTCACCCGATCTTCAAAAAAGGTCTGAAAATTTTCCGGAGTAATGCCCGTGAAAATTTCGTCATCCACGGTCACGGTTACACCGACCCGGTTGCATTTTCCGGTGCAGAAGCTGCCGGCCAAGGTCACCTCATCCGTCAGATGATGCTCCGTCAGCGCCGCCTGAAACAGCTCCACAATCTTTTCGGAACCCTTCAGATGACAGGAAGAGCCCACACAAATCTGAACAACCATCGGCTCACACCCTCTGCAGCACGTGCTGTGTGAAGAAATCCTCCACGGTTTCAGGACTTACGGAGCAGAATTCGTCGTCCACGGTCACGCAGACCCCCTGCTGACATTTGCCCATGCAGAAGGTGCCGGCCAGCTCGACCCGATCTCCGACTCCGTGCTCCCGGATCAGCTCCTGCAGCTGCTCCCCCACCGGGCGGGAGCCCTTGATGTGGCAGGACGAGCCAATACAAACGGTAATTTTCATAACAGTTCCTCCTCTTTATTGTTCCTGTGATACAAACGATACTCCGCCGTCAACGGCATTCGCGCGGGTCTTCAGGAAGGCGCGACGCTCCTCACTGCCCGAGGTGCTTTCCGCAGCCGCCACAATCGGGATCCAGCGGCTGACATACGCCGGGCTGATGCCGCTGATACGGCAGAAAATCTCCAGATATTCCCGCGCGCACTCCTCGTCTCCGTCCATGCAGAAGCGCAGGTAGGTATGGGCCGCGTCGGCCGACGCGTTGCCCTGGGCGGCATGCGCCCAATCCAGCAGATACGGCGTACCGTCCTCTGCCACCAGCACGTTGGTGGGCACCAGATCCCCGTGGCACAGCTTCCCGTGGCGGGGCATCGCCTCCAGCTTGGAATGCAGGTCAAAGCGCACGGTTGCCGGCAGGTCCGAGCGGCAGATGCGCACGTTCAGCGTATCCTTCAGGCGCTGCAGCGTCGGGCAGCTGCAGGCATGCACCTGCTGCTGCAGCTGCACCAGCATTTCGAGATGCTCCCGCCGGCGCTCCGGTTCCTCCTGCATATGCTGCGCCAGCGTCTTCCCCTTAATGAAGGCGGTGACCAGCGTTGGTCGGCCGTCCACCGCCGTGACCTCCCATACGGCCGGCACATGCAGCCCCGCCTCCTCGGCGCGGGCCTGGTTCAGGGCCTCATTGAGCACGTCCGCCTTGGAGGTGCCCTCGCAGAACACCTTGAGACAGCGGTCACCGTCCCGGTAAACCGTCTTGTTATTTCTTACGGCAATCATCTTATCCAAATTCATCTTCCGTTTTCCTTCCGTAGTCCGTTTCCGCCGTCCTGTCCGTTCAGGCCTCGCGGAACGACTGATCAATTTGCAGCTTTAAATGCGCCAGCGACAGCGCCAGATTCTCATACTGAATCACGGCATCCAGCGGCTTATAGAGCTGACAGTGCGCAAAGCACCAAAAGGCGCGGATTCCGTTCTTATACATCAGGTTGCACACCTCCTGGGCCGCCTCGGCCGGCACGGCGATAATCCCGATATTGACCTCATGCTCCCTGCAGAATGCGGCGAGCTCCTCCATCGGCAGAATCGGTCTGCCCCGGTCGGACTGCTCCGGAGCGGTCACACGGATATCAAACGCCGCCAAAAGCGAGAGTCCGAAATCCTCAAATCCGTCATAGTCCAAAAGTGCCCGCCCGAGCCTTCCGGCGCCGACCACAATCGTCCCGCCGTTTTCCGGCCCGAGAAACTGCTTCAGACTTTCGATCAGCTCCCGTGTCAGG